>SBHJ01000132.1 GCA_006226465.1 Alphaproteobacteria bacterium
CCAATGCCGTAGCGGTACGGATTGAGCCGGGCGATGACGCTCGCGCGCTACTGCCGCACCTGGACCGCCTGGCGCTGGTCGAAGTGAACTTCCCCTTGTTCGGCGACGGGCGCGGCTATTCTGCCGCGCGTATCCTGCGCGAGGCTGGTTACGAAGGCGAGTTGCGGGCGGTGGGCGATATCCTGATCGACCAGCTCGCACATATGCGGCGTTGCGGCTTCGATGCCTTTGCGCCCGATGTCCGGCTCAATCGCGAGGATGCAGAGGCAGCGTTCGCGCGCTGGCCCGCGGTTTACCAGGCCACCACCGACATGCGCCGTCCGATCTGGGAGCTAAGGCATGAACAAGCCCGTGGCTGAATTCCGTGCTGTCGACAGGATCGACACCGGACCGCGCTTCAGCGAGCAGGATGCGATCCGCCTGAACCGCATGTTTCGTGGGTCGTCGACTCAAGAGATGCTTGAAGCGGTGATCCGCGACGGTCTGGCAGGGGATGTGGCCGTAGTCTCTAGCTTCGGCGCGGAAAGTGCGGTCTTGTTGCACCTGATCGCAACGGTCGATCCGTCGGTACCGGTGCTGTTTCTCGAAACCGGCAAGCATTTCCCTGAAACGTTGCAATACCGCGCCGATCTGGCCGCACGGCTGGGCCTTACTGGCGTACGCGATCTCACGCCTGATCCGGCGGACCTCGCCGCGAGGGACGAGAGCGGGCTACGCTGGTCCTACGATCCCGACGGTTGCTGCGAACTGCGCAAGGTCAAACCGCTGGCGAAGGTGCTGGCAGATTTCGATGCTAGCTTTACCGGGCGCAAGGCGTTCCAGTCTTCAACCCGTGCCAATCTGCCGCGTTTCGAAATCGATACTTCCGATGCGCAGGGGCGGCTCAAGATCAACCCGCTGATCGATTGGGATGCGGGGCAGATCGAAGCCTACATGATCCAGCACGACCTGCCGCGTAACCCGCTGGTTGCACAGGGCTTTCCCTCGATCGGTTGTAGCCCCTGCACGCACAAGGTCGCACCGGGGGAGGACCCGCGTTCTGGCCGTTGGAAGGGCTGGGACAAGACCGAATGCGGCATCCACACCCCACTCACCGAAGATGGCGAGCTACCCCCCGGCTACGAGCCGTTCCTGTAAGCTGGGTTTGAAAGGCACCGGATCAGTCAAACCGCCGGTGCCTTTCGCAAGTTCAAAAGGTGATCAAGCCTCAGGACGCGTGATCGTCGCGGTTTCGCCCGTCGCCCGGTTGGTCGACTTGTAAACCCCGTCTTCCATCCTTTCATCGTAGCATACTTCGCTCGCACCTTCGGTGTCCGGCGTTTCGCACCAGACATTCTGCGATTCTTGCCTCCACTTGCCGGTTTCAGTGACGTTGCCGTCCGCATCGGTGGCGACATAGGTGCCATCTTCCTTGGCTTCGAAAGTGGAAGTGGTCCCGTCGGCCGATGTCACGTTATAGACCCCAACCGAAGGCAAGCCGTCTGCAGCGACAGCGACTGATTCGACTGCGGCCTCTTCTGTTGCTTCAGGTTCAGCGGGAGCTTCCGCCTGGTTGCACGCCGTGACAGTCGCCAAGGCAGCTACAAGAATGATCTTCTTCATAGTTATCTCCTCTTCAACCTCCGCTGACGCACACGCAGACGTTTAAAAATCGTCATGACATTGCGGCAACAAATAGTGCGCGACCTATTTGTTGGAGCGCCAACAAGGGCGCTCCTCAGGTAGTTTACTCGGCCGCGGCTTCTTCTACGACACGCTCAACCGTGACCGTTTCTCCGGTTTTGGGATTGTTCGAAACCCACTTGCCGTTCTCGTCAATCTTCTCGGGATAGCACTCTTCGACCGCACCTTCCGTGTCAGGTGTGGCGCAATATTCTCCGGGCTTCTGGACCCATTTGCCGGTTTCAACCGTGCCGTCAGCCATGGTCGTGGTGTAGGTGCCGTCTTCGCGCACATCGTCAGTGCTGACAGAGCCGTCTGCATGGATAATGCGGAACTGGCCATAGCCCGGCCCGCCATCGGCCGCGGGAACGAAATCGGCAGCCGGTGCGGCTTCCTCGGTATCGGCCGGCTCTGCCGGAGCTTCCGCCTGATTGCAGGCCGCGACCAAACCCAATGCAGCTATTGCAATGATTTTCTTCATAAATCCCCCTCTTCGTGAACCAGCGACGCAGCATTTGCCGTCATCGCGACTCGCGATCCCGCACGGACGCTACGCCGAAGCCCTATCGCTGCCTAGAGCCAGCGCTGATTGCGGTACCATTCCGCGGTGGACTTTAGGCCCGCTTCGCCTGAAATTCGTGGTTGCCAGATTTCGGCCGGAACCTGCGCACTCGAGCGGACCACCCAGTTGGGGTGGCACATATAACCTACACGGTCTGGGGTGAGCTTCGCCTTTGTTCCCCTGAGCAGACGGTCAATCCGCGCCGCCGCATTGAGCACGGCCGGCGAAAGGTTCTGCGCGAGAACCCGTCGACCCATCGCCGATCCGATTGCCGCACCCAGTTCCTTGTGGCTCCACCCACCCTCTCGCCCGTCATCGGGTTCGAACACATGTTTGTTCACCCCCGGCACTGAAGGCGTGAGTGCGAGCAACAGACGCGACAGGTCTTCGGCATGGATGATCGAGGTCGCGCCAACCGGCGGCAGGGGGACCAATCCCCATTTGGCAAAACGAAACAGGTCGAACATGTCCACATCGCGCGGACCATAGACCGCAGGCGGGCGCACGATGGTCCAATCGAGCCCACTGGCCTTGACCAGCTCTTCGGCTTCCGCCTTCGACGCGCCATAGCGTGACAAGTGCGGTTCGCGCGCGGAGAGCGACGAAACGAAGATCAGCCGCCGCACCTCGGCTCGCTTCGCCGCTTCGATGACATTGGCCGTGCCTTCGACATTGGCCGTGTGAAACTCCGCCGGATCGGGCGCGTTGGTCAGCCCGGCAATATGAACCAGCGCACGCGAACCTTCCGTCAGCTGCGACAGTGCAGCATGATCGGCCAGATCGCCGCGCACCCATTCGACTTGCGGCCGATCCTCGGGAACTCGCCGCGCGAGTGTCCGAACGCCAATTCCTTGCCGAGCCGCTTCGTCGAGCACCGCTTGGCCGACGAACCCGGTGCCCCCGGTGATAGCAAGGGGCACTTCTGCACTCACAGCAAGACCATATGATCGCGATGGACCACGGCCGCGCGCGGCGCATAGCCGAGCCGCTCGGCCTGATCCTCTGCGCGCTTGCCCGCGATAGCCTGCACTTCGGCAACGCTATATTCCGCGAGGCCTTGTGCCAACGCCTTGCCGCCCATGCTGACAATGCTGACCAGGTCGCCTCGACGAAAATCGCCCGAAACACCGACAATACCTGCGGCAAGCAGGCTCGCGCCGCCTTCAAGCGCCGCGGCACAGCCCTTGTCCACCCGCAATGTACCGCGCGGTGCCAGCCTCCCGCCCAGCCAGGCCTTGCGCGCGGCATCCTTGCGCTGGGGCAGAAATATCGTCCCGCGACCAGTCTCAAGAGCATTCGAGATGGGCGAACCATGCGTGCCGTTGATGATAGCCAATGCGATTCCCGCCCGCTCGGCGATCTGCGCCGCCTGCAGCTTGGACGCCATGCCGCCCGATCCCAGTCCGGAAGAAGAACCGCTACTCGCCATATTCATGATCTCGGACGTGATGCCTTCAACTCGCTCGACCAGCGCCGCTCCTGCTTTGCGCGGATCGCGATCATACAGGCCGTCGACATCGCTCAACAGCAATACCGCATCCGCCGATGCCGCCTGCGCAACACGCGCCGCCAGCCGATCATTATCGCCGAAGCGAATTTCGGTGGTGGCAACGCTGTCATTCTCGTTCACGACCGGGACGGCACCCGCCTCAAGCAAGCGCTCGAACGTGGCCGAAGCATTAAGGTAGCGCCTGCGATCCTCGAGATCCTCAAGCGTCAGCAGCATCTGCGCCGCCGTTATGTCATGCTCGCCCAAGCAGCCGGACCACAGCCCCGCCAGCGCAATCTGTCCGACCGAAGCGGCCGCTTGTGCATCGGCCAGGTTGGCGCGCCCGCCGCCCGCAAGCCCCAGCTTGGCAGCACCGAGTGCAATTGCTCCCGAGCTGACAACAATGATCTGGATGCCCTTCGCCTTGAGGCCGGCAAGCTCGCCTGCAAGCGATGCCAGCCATGCAGCCCGCGCCGTGCCCTGCTCGACCAGCAAAGACGAGCCGACCTTGACGACAAGCCGGCGGCATTGGGTAAGGCTGGCTAGATCGGAGACCATTTGTCCCCCTCCTCGCCATCGACTTCCTCGACCTCAACGCCCTTGGTCTCCGTCGCGGTCCGATCGGGCAGATAGCCCAGCACCGCATCGAGCAGTGCTTCGATCCCCTCGCCCGTTGCGCCCGACACGGCAAAGACCTGCTCTGCTCCCGCCGCCAGCAGTTCCTCGGCAAATCCCTTGGCCAATTCGGGATCGGCCAGGTCGATCTTGTTCAGCGCGACCAGCCGCGGCTTTTCATCCAGACCTGCGCCATAGGCAGACAGCTCGTCTTCGACGATGCGCATGGCTTCGACTGGGTCCTGGTCGCCCGTGCCCGATATATCGATCAGATGGATCAGCACGCGGCAGCGCTCGATATGGCCCAGGAAACGGTCGCCGATCCCTGCCCCCTCAGCCGCGCCTTCGATCAGGCCCGGAATGTCCGCCAGCACGAATTCGCGGCCTTTGTGGCGCACCACTCCGAGTTTGGGCACCAGCGTGGTGAAGGCATAGTCGCCCACCTTGGCGCGTGCATTCGATACCTGGTTGATGAAAGTCGATTTGCCGGCATTGGGCAGGCCCAGCAGGCCGACGTCGGCGAGCAGCTTGAGCCGCAGCCACACCCACATTTCCTCGCCCGGCTCGCCCGGCTGGTGCTGGCGCGGTGCGCGATTGGTGCTGGTCTTGTAGCTGGCGTTGCCGCGCCCACCCATGCCGCCTTCGAGGAAGACCACGCGCTGGCCGACTTCGGTGAAATCCGCGAGCACGGTCTCGCCATCCTCGTCCGAAATCACCTGCGTGCCGACCGGCACCTTGATCACCAAATCGGGCGCGCCTGCGCCGGTGCGGTCCTTGCCCATGCCGTGGCTGCCTCGCGCGGCCTTGAAATGCTGCGCATAGCGAAAGTCGATGAGTGTATTGAGACCTTGGACCGCCTCGAACACGATATCACCGCCCTTGCCGCCGTTTCCGCCGTCAGGGCCGCCATATTCGATATACTTTTCGCGGCGAAAACTCACCGCGCCGGGGCCGCCCGCGCCCGATTTCAGATAGATCTTGGCCTGGTCGAGGAAATGCATGGGTGCCCCCTATGCATTTCCTGACCGTTTGGCGAGAGTTTAGAAGTTCGCCCGGATTCCGGCGATCATGCTGCGTCCCTGGCTCACAAAGCTGAACACCTGCTCGTAGCGCTCGTCGAGCAGGTTCTCGATACGCCCGAATAGTCGCGTCGAGTGCGATAGTTTCACTTCGCCCGCCAGATTGACCAGCGTGTAGTCATCTAACCGTGTAATCACGGGCACGAAGCTGGGATCGGTAAAGGCAAGGTCGCGCGCCGCCCCATTGTGGCGCACGGTCAGCGTAGCAGAGGCAGCATCGTCCGGCGCGGTCCAGTTGAGCGCAACTGAAGCCACGTTGGCTGGTCGACGCACCTCTTTTGCGCCGTCTTCTTTTGCATCGAGCCAAGTGTAGGCTGCATCAAGCGTTACCTGCGATCCAATTCGGGTATGGGCCGCGAGTTCCAACCCCTCTCTCCGCGAATCCGTGGTGCGATTGGCCGGTGTGGCGATAAAATCGGGAGCAGGAAAATCGGTGAAAATCTCGTGCTTTAACGTGCTGTCAAACCATGTCGCCGAAAGCTGCATCGTTTCACCGGCCAAGGATTGGTCGATGCCAATTTCCCATCCAATCGACTTCTCGGGCCGCAGATCGGCATTGCCGATAAAGCGCCCATCGACATAGCCGAAAAGCTCGTAGAATCCGGGATCCTTGACCCCCGATCCGCCTGCCGCGCGTAACCTTGTGCCTGCCGCGGGCTTCACCCCACCCTCGACACGGAAAGTGGTGGCATCGGCAAAGCGGCTATTGAAGTCGTGCCGCACCGCTGCACCAAAATCGACCATTTCGCTGGACGCGCGATATTCGCCAACCAGCCCAACATTGCGCGCACTGCGCTTGCCGGTGAAAGCAAATCCGAACGGGTCGGTATTGCGATACTCTTCCCGCTCGATATCGGCGGCAAAGGTGAGCTGGTGCGCAAACACGGGACCGTCCAGCCGCAGCGAGGTGACATAGGAACCCTTGAGCCGCTGCCCCTCATTGCCCGATTCGCGCCCAAAGGCAGAAAACGTATCGCGGCGAACGTCGGCGATCTGGCCGGAAAGATCATGCGTCCAGCGCCCCTCCAGTGCCTCAACCCGTGCTCCGATCAATCCGTAGATCGCTTCGTTTTCGTAGTATTGTCCGGGCGTGTCGACGACCAGGCCCAGCGTCGGGCTCGTGGGATCGAAATCCTGGTTGTTGAAGTCGCCCTGGGTCGAAATGTAGCGCAGGGCTACACGCAGTTCGACATTGGGCGAAGGTTCAAACGTCGCCTTGCCCGCCAGCGTCAGGCTGTCGCGACCGATGTCGCGCGTACCGCCGCGCGCATTGGGTGCCCCGTCAGTGCTGACATAGTTGGCCGAGATCGCTGCCTGCGTGCGCTCGCCGCACAGGCCCGCACGCGCTCCGGCGTTGATCGTAGCGCGGCTGCCGCCCTCGGCATATGCGCTCAAGCCCGCATTGTCGCAGCCACTGGCACTGCGATAGGCGATCACGCCGCCAATCGCATCAGAGCCGTAAAGCGCGCTCTGCGCCCCACGCAGGACCTCGACACTCGCACCCAGATCAGCTTGCAAGGTGCCGACATCGGTTTCGCCATAAAAGGGATTCGAAATCTCGATCCTGTCGACCAGCAGCAATACATGGTTGGCCTCGCTGCCGCGCAGCCGCAATTGCGAAAGACCCGGTGTCCCGGCCACCACCACGCCCGGCACATCGCGCAGCACATCGCTCAGGTCGCGGACCTGGCGCTGCTCCAGTTGCTCCGCACTCAGTACGGTGACCGATCCCGAAAAATGCACCGCCTCGATCGGCTCGTCCGATCGACTGGCACTGACAACGATGGGTGTTGTCTCCGCCTCTTCAGCCTGCAAGGATACAGGAAGGGCCAGCGCAACCAGGGCCGCGCCGCAAATCAAACTTCGCCTATTCATCAAATTACTCCCGTCACAAAGCGACAGGCACCGCGAAGATAGCCTCACGCTGCCCAATTACGTCGCTCAGACGAAAGTTTTCCGCGCCGGGCCAAACCCCTGGACCGGGCAAGAGCGACACGCTCCGGTCGGTCTCCTGGCTCACGGGTCGTTGCGCTCGGATCGCCTTCCCGGGCCTTAGCCCAGTGACTGCGTCCACAGGGACGCGTGATCGTCGCGCTCGCCGCTTACAGTTGCAGGGACAGCCGCGGAATTTCACCGCGTTCCCGTTACCGGCTCGCGGGTGCGTCTCTAGTCGCGCGAAATCGCGGCTGCAACTGTTTGCGTTGAGTGACTTGCCTCTTGCGCTTGCGCTCGGGAGCTTCCAGGCCAAGACCATCCCCCTGACACTCGTGTCTGGCGCGCCCTTCGCTGTCGCTCGGGAGTTTCAACGGAAAACCGTCCCCCGGACGGTTTTCTCTAGTTGAAACTGGTGGAGCCGAGGGGGATCGAACCCCTGACCTCGTCATTGCGAACGACGCGCTCTCCCAGCTGAGCTACGGCCCCGTTCAGGTCATTGGCCGCGCGGGCAACGACCCGCATGGCGAGCGCGCCACTTAGCGAATGGGAAAAGGCGCTGCAAAGAGAATCTTGCGTAGTCGGGACACGCCTGTACCTATGCGCCCGGCTTCGTTTGAGTCCCCATATCGACCGGCGCAAGCATACCGGGCGAGGTTCCGGCATCCGGCCCCCCTGCCTGCGATGGGCTCACCGGAACACTCGAAATTGCCGGTCGTGGATATTGGGCATCGAGCGAAGTTGTGACCGGGCCGTAGGACGCTGCCCCTGGGGCAGTTGCGCCATAGCGCGCATCCCAATCCGCAAGATTGGTGCGATATTGCTCGTAAGAACGGAAGAAACTCTCGAACACATTCTCAAGCCGCGGCAGTGCGGTGGCAGAAAATGCGCCCAGTTGCCCAACTGGGACCGCGCGCAAATCATTGCTGACCGCCAATGCCTCGTCGCAGAAACGCGGCAATGCAGGCGGTAACGCGAAGTAGTTGTAGACGCGCGTCATGTACGCATCCTGGTTGTTGCGATAGCTGGCGCCAAACCGCTTCCGGTATTCGGTCTGCAGCGCGCTGTTCGTATTCGACAGCTCACGGGAATGTTTCTTCAACAGGTCGCGATAATTGCCCACCAGCGCTACATGTTCGGCGCGAAGGCAATTGAGCGCCGCTACATTGAGGCCAGAGCGCAGGTTCCAGGTCCGCTGGTTGTCGCTGATATTGGCATTCACGGTCTGGCGTACACCGTTCATCCCTACCGGCGGTATGGCCATTAGATCGGTCGCACCCGACGGCGGTTGTGGGCGCGGGGGAATTACCGTGACCTTGACGGGTGGCGGAGGCGGAGGCGGAGGAGGCGGAGGTGAAGGTGGAGGCGTTGCGCAGGCCCCCAGTGCGGCGATGCCCACTGCAACCGCGAAAATCCGGAGATTCGCCCCAGATGTGCTGCCCATCGCCTATCCTCTCATTTGTGTTGCCTGCATCATTTGCCGGCAGTCATTGACCCAAGCTGAAGCAGCCGGGTTAACGCGAGTTTCAGGCAAAGAAAATGCCCGGAGCGCAAAAGGCACCCCGGGCATCGATGAAACGAGTCTTTCCTGCGGTTATTCGCGGCTACCCATGAAGCGCAGCAGGAAGAGGAACATGTTGATGAAGTCGAGATAGAGGTTCAGCGCACCCAGGATCACGGCCTTGCCGGCCCATTCGGTGCCGCGATAATGGCCATATTCGGTCTTCAACCGCTGTGTGTCATAGGCGGTGAGCCCCGCAAAGATCAGCACACCCAGGAAGCTGATGACCAGCGCCATCGTGCCCGAACCCAGGAAAATGTTGATCACCATTGCAATGATCAGGCCGACCACGCCCATGATCAGGAAGCTGCCCCAACCGGACAGATCCTTTTTCGTGGTGTAGCCAAACAGGCTAAGGCCCGCAAAGGCACCCGCAGTGGCAAAGAAGGTCGCGGCTATCGATTCACCGGTATAAACCAGGAAGATCGTTGACAGCGACAGCCCCATCAGCACCGCAAAGCCCCAGAACAGCGCCTGAAGCGTGGTTTTGCTGAAGCGATTTGCGCCAAAGCTCATCGCCATTACGACCGCAAGTGGCGAAAGCGCCACCAGCCACATCAGCGGCCCACTGGCGAAAGAGATTGCCAGGCCCGAACGTGCGGTGAGCAATGCGATGATGCCCGTCAACAAGACGCCCGAGGTCATGTAGTTATAGATCGAGAGCATGTGCTTGCGCAGGCCCTCATCGAAAGTCACGCCCGCAGGCAGTGAGCCCGTGCGCGGGACAGAGCCGAAGCCCTGCTGCTGTGTGCGCGGGGATTCGTTCCAATCAGCCATCATAAACTCCTTTCCGGCGCCGAGCGACGACAAGCCGGTGCGCATAATATCGCAATGGACGGGAAGATTTTCAAGCGAAACCGGGTTGCAAAGCTTGCAAGTGATTAACCCTGGTCCTGCGCTGCCCGGCCCAATTCCTCACCCTTATCCGCAGTCGCCCGAAGCGTCTCGATCAACAGCGATTTCAATGCATTGTTGGCATCCAGTACGTTCAGGCCCTCGCGGGTCATTCCGCCAGGGCTGGCCACGCGATCGGCCAGCTCCGCCGGAGGCAAGTCTGAACCTGCCGCCAAGGCGGATGCGCCTTCCACCGTGGCCAGGGCTAACTCGCTCGCCACTGTCGGCGCCAAGCCCAATTCCTGTGCCGCCGATGCCAGCGCATCGATAAAGCGATAGACAAATCCGGGGCCCGATCCCGCCAACGCGGTGACCAGGTTGAATTGCGCCTCGTCATCGAGCCATAAAGCTGTGCCAAGCCGCCCGAACAACGCAAGCGCTGCGCCGCGTGCTTGCACATCGAGCCCGCTTTCAGCCAAGATCACCGGCGATTTGCCAATCCGGGCGGCAAGATTGGGCATTACCCTGACATGTGCCGATGCTTCGGGAAAGGCGCTGGCCAACGTAGCCAGCTCGATCCCGGCGAGCAGCGAGAATACGGTTACCTCCGGCCCGGTCATTGACTGGAGGCCTGGCGCAAGCGCCGACAATTGCTGCGGCTTGAAACCCAGCAACACGCAATCGTGATTGCGGTCTACTGGCGACTCCCGGTGCAGGGCTACACCATCGGGAACTTTCGCGGCCGCTGGATCCAGCACTTCAAAGCGTGCCGGATCCTCGCCTGCCGCCAACCAGCCCTCAAGCATGGCGCCGCCCATATTCCCGCAGCCGATAATGAGGAGTTTGCGGAAGTGGTCCATTCGCAGCCCCGGATTGCCTGTTTGTAAGGCTCCGCCCTAGGCTTCCCCCGCGGCATCGACAAGCGCGCTGTCAAGCGCGGCGCGCGGGCTCTTGTCGCCCCACAGCACGAATTGGAACGCCGGATAGAAACGGTCGCACTCGTCGATTGCGGTTTCAACCAACGCCTGCGCTTGGGCAATGCTGAGCATCCCATCGTCGCTCAGCAATGCGCCGTGACGATAAAGCAGGACATCGCTGTTGGACCACATGTCGAAATGACCCAGCCACATCTGCTCGTTCACCAACGACAAGAGTTCATAGGCCTGCAAGCGCTTTTCGCTCGTGACCCTGATGTCGGGGAGGCAGATCAGCTGCAGTACATTGTCTTCCGCGCGCCAGATGCCGCGGATCTGGTATTTGGCCCAGCTTCCCTGGACCTCCCCGGTCATCTCTTCTTCGGAAACAATGTCGCACAGCCACCCACGCGCATCGAACAGCGCAGCCAGCATTTCAACCGGCGCAGCGTCTTCAGACGCAATGTAGTCAGCTTCGTGCGGTCTCATCATCGGGGGGCCAAGGTGTGCATCGAATGATGGATGCAATGAGCCGATGCGGAAACGCAATGGCGCAGGCGATCACGGCTGGGGAGAATTGATTTCGCTTGTTCAAAGCCTGTGCAAAGATATGCCGAATATCACATCAAACTATTGAATTTTAATTATTTCCTCGCCATTCGGGCTGGTGTAGGTGAAGCTGTCCTGCCCTTTGGCCTTAAGCGCCTTGACGAGCGCGCGCGCCTCGGCTTCGGAGGCAAGCGGCCCCGCCAGCAAGCGGTTGGCCTGACCCCATCTTACCACATGGGCATCGTACTTCTTGAGCAGGTCAGGGACCTTCTTCACCATGCG
>SBHJ01000089.1 GCA_006226465.1 Alphaproteobacteria bacterium
TCGTGATCTTGCATGGCCCCTCTTGCCTTGCATTCGCCGCGAAAGACAAGCCGGTTACATGGACAAGCAATTTACAATATTGTAAGTTGCCGCACGCTACTGAAGTCTGATGCAGGATATTGCCATGTCAGTGATCGATCGCCCATTGGTTCACCCCGAGCGCAAGGCTACGCGTTTCCAGCCGATCAAGGCGTGGAAGCACTTCCGCAAGTTGGTGGCAGACAAGGAAGATACCGAACAGGTCTTCCACATTATCGAAGCACTCAATGGGCGCCGCAATCATCAGCGTGCGATCGATTTCATTGCTTCGGACAAGGGCCAAGCACTGATGCGGCAAAACAATGATATCCCGTCCATGCTCGACGATCATGCCCGTTGGGCCGATTGTGGGTCCAACACGGTGGCACAGCACTATATCCGGTTCATGACTCGCGAAGGACTATCCGCTGCAGGCCTGGTCGAAGAAAGCCTCAAATGGAAGCCCGCCGATCAACGCCCGCAGGACCAGCTCGAATGGTATTTCGAACGGCTGCGCGATACTCATGATTTGTTCCACGTGCTGACCGGTTATGGCCGGGACGCCTTGGGCGAGGGTTGCCTACTGGGCTTCAGCTACGAGCAAAACCCGAACCTTGGCGTGCTGTTCATTTGCTATGCAGGCAATCGCGAGATGCGCAAGCAGACCGGGACCAGGGCGCCTCTGCTCGAAGCATTGCGGGAAGGGCGCAGGCTCGGGCGCGCAGCCGAGAAACTGGCACAGCAAGAGGTTGAGAGCCTGATGCGCGAAGACATCGACGAGGCGCGTAGGCGGCTGAATATCGGTAAGCCGGAAATCTATCGCCAGTGTTTGGAAATCCTCGAATCCGAAGGGCACATGGCCGAGGATCTTATGGGTCAGGAGATGATGCAGGCCAAGGCGGCCTGATACTCCTTAGCGAAGTTCTTTCCGGATCATCAGTTTGAGGCCGGACCATATGTGGTCCACGGCGCAAACTTTTACATCGACGAAACCCAACGGCAGGCACACATCGCGGATCGTGTCCTCGGTAATGTCGGTCGGAACTTTCGATGCCTTTTTAGGCCAGCTGACCCAAACGAAACCGGCCGGCGCGATGGTGTGGCGCAATTCGGTGAGCAAGTGTTCGAGCTCGGCTCGCTCCTTGGTGAAGACATGCGCAACGTCGAGGCTCTTGATCGGGCCGGGAAGCGAGAGGATTTCGATATCTCCGATCTCGATTCGCACCGCTTCGGGCATTTCGTGGAACCAGCAGGTCATACCGGGCTTTAGCGACAACTTCTTCGCAAGCGGCGTGGATGAGTAGCCTGCGGTCATCCTATCCTCCCAGTCCCTGCATCCAGCAGTCGCTCCAGTCTATCGCCAGATGCCAAAGTGCGCCAATCCCAAGCGCTCGCACCCACCAAACGGGGATCGCGAGCGTCAGGATGAAGGCAATTGTCGCTTCCCAACCATGCAGCAGATGGAAGCCGATGCTGCAGCGATCAGGATCGAAGATTGGATCGGCAAGCAGGTGATCAAGGTCGATCAGATTCGCTGCCAGGATCAGCAATCCCGCTTGTTTCCAGCGCTCGCGCCACACCAGCCATCCGATGACGAACGGACCAAGGAAGTGTGCGCCGTAGTGCAGCAGGGGCTGGAGAGGAGTCACGAGGCTCTTAGGTCAAGCCTCCATCCAGTTGCGGAAGAAGCTTTGATGCGCATTACGGAGATCGCAAAGCGTAACGCTCGACCCATTTATGCCAATTGCTTCGCCACCAATTGTGCCGATGGTTTCAAACGGCACTTTGTCGCGATCAAGTGGTGCATCGGCCGGAAAGGTGACCAGGTAGCGTGCCTGACTTTCGTTGAAGGCAAAGGCGCTGTCCATGGCGTCCAGCTCCACGCCCAGTTTCCCGGCGAGTGCCATTTCTGCAACCGCCACAAGCAATCCGCCATCGCTGATGTCATGCACAGCGGTAACCTCGCCATCATCGATGAGGCGGCGAATGATTTCGCCGTTGAGGCGCTCGTCGGCCAGGTCAACATGGGGCGCGTCCCCTTCTTCGCGACCGTGAACTTCCTTCAGCCACACAGATTGGCCGATTTCCGGATAGCACGGCCCGATCACGGCCAGCTTTTCACCTGCGGCCTTGAATCCCATCGTCATCATCTTCGCATAGTCGTCAATGATGCCGACGCCACCAATCGCAGGGGTAGGTAGGATAGCAGAACCGCCACCGGTTGCCTTGCTCTCGTTGTAGAGGCTGACATTGCCGCTCACGATCGGGAAGTCGAGCGCGCGGCAGGCATCGCCCATGCCTTCGAGCGCGTGGACGAACTGGCTCATGATTTCGGGGCGCTGCGGGTTACCGAAGTTAAGGCAATTGGTCACCGCCAGCGGGCGCGCGCCGACCGCGCAAAGATTGCGATAGGCCTCGGCAATTGCCTGCTTCCCGCCTTCACAGGGATCGGCATAGACATAGCGTGGGGTGCAATCAGTGGTGATCGCCAGTGCCTTTCGGGTTCCATGCACGCGGACAACGCCCGCATCGCCGCCGGTCTGAAGGGTGTCGGCGCCAACCTGGCTGTCATATTGTTCGGAAATCCAGCGGCGCGAGGCAAGAGCCGGGCAGGCCATCAACTTGAGCAGATCCGCGCCGATATCGCTGCTTTCGGGCACATCGACGAGAGGCCTTACCTGCGCCCAGGCCTTGTATTCTTCCTTCGATAGATAGGGTCGGTCGTATTCGGGCGCATCGGCGGCAAGCGGGCCAAGCGGGATGTCGCACACGACATCGCCATTGAACTCCAGGACCATGTGCCGCGTATCGGTGACTTCACCGATCACCGCAAAATCGAGCTCCCATTTGTGGAAGATCGCCGCCGCCATCTCTTCCTTGCCGGGCTTGAGCACCATCAGCATGCGCTCCTGGCTCTCGCTCAGCATCATTTCGTAAGGGGTCATGCCCTCTTCGCGACAAGGTACCTTGTTCATGTCGAGCCGGATGCCGGCCTTGCCATTGGTCGCCATTTCGACGCTTGAGCTGGTCAAGCCCGCCGCGCCCATATCCTGGATCGCGACGATAGCATCGGTCGCCATCAATTCGAGGCAGGCCTCAATCAGCAGCTTTTCGGTGAAGGGGTCGCCCACCTGCACTGTTGGACGCTTGGCCTCGGCGTCTTCCTCGAAATCGGCGCTGGCCATGGTCGCGCCGTGGATCCCGTCGCGCCCGGTCTTGGAACCGACATAGACGATCGGATTGCCGACGCCGGTTGCCGCAGAATAGAAGATCTTGTCGGCGTCAGCGACGCCCACGGTCATCGCATTGACGAGGATATTGCCATCATATGCCGGATGGAAATTGGTTTCGCCCGCCACGGTAGGTACGCCCACGCAATTGCCATAACCGCCGATCCCCGCGACCACCCCCTTGACCAAATGCTGCATCTTGGGGTGATCGGGCCGTCCGAAGCGCAGCGCATTGGCATTTGCCACCGGGCGCGCGCCCATGGTGAACACGTCGCGCAAAATACCGCCCACGCCGGTCGCCGCTCCCTGATAGGGTTCGATATAGCTCGGGTGGTTATGGCTCTCCATCTTGAAGATGGCGGCCTGGCCATCGCCAATGTCGATCACGCCGGCGTTCTCGCCCGGTCCGCAGATCACCCAGGGCGCTTCGGTCGGCAGCTTCTTGAGGTGCAGGCGCGAACTCTTGTAGGAGCAATGCTCGCTCCACATGACCGAGAAGATGCCGAGCTCGACCAGGTTCGGCTCGCGGCCCAAGGCGTGCAGCACGCGCTCGTATTCTTCGGGCGAAAGGCCGTGTTGCTCGACGATTTCGGGGGTGATTTGAGACTCGATAGTAGCCATGGCAGCGCCCTTAGCGGCGCATGCCTACAATCGCTAGCCCCGTGCGCGTTTGTGCCAGCGCGTTGTCCCCACCCACCAGGCCAAAGCGGTCAAAATCGCATAACCAAATAAAGCGGTGAGATAGAGTTGGAGCCCTGCTTCTGCAGGCGACGGACCAAACCAGTCGATTGCCTGGACCAGCAGCAATACACCCATCAGGATAAGTGGGGGACCCATGGGACCCTTGGTGCGCCGCATATACCAGGCCAGCGAACTGACCGTGATGAGGATTTCCAGCGGCATTTCGATCCATGGATAATTCCACAGTCCCAAGCCAAGTTTCGGAGGGGCGCCAGCCAAGGTCAAATCGGGAGCATGAACAAGAAAATCGAGTATCCAGTGCGAAATGACAACAAATGCCGCCAACACACCCGCAGCCATGTCGCGGTAGGCCGCAAGAATGACCAGGCCGAAGATCACAGCCCACACCGCGCTGCCCAAAAGGCTGTGCGTATAGGGCATATTGAACAGGTCCATGCCGTTCATAACGGTAATGCCGGGAGTGATCCTCATGGATTCAATACCGACTATGGCAAATGCGAAGAATGCCCAATCCACCAATTGCGCCGCCACAAACAAGGTCGCCAGCTTTGGTGCACGCGGGCTGGCTGCGGCTGCGGCGAGAGCGGGAGCGAAATGACCGATAAACATGCTTAGCTCGAAATCCTCGAAGTGACGGCGACGGATAGGGCACAGGCGGCTGCCGTGGCAAAGGTTCCCCATGCAATGTCCATCAGGCTGATATGCGTTGACCAGACCTTGAACACCGCCTGGCTGGTCAGATCGAATGTGGCATAGCACAGCGCTCCCAGGATGGCCCCGTTCAGTACTGCGGTGGAAACGCTATTGGCCTCGAGGCCCGGCCTGATCGCGAAATAGACCATGCCGGCGAGGTAGATGAGGTAGAACGCGGCAGCAGGGGCCACGCGGAAGTTGTCGGCCATGATCTCTCCGATCACCGGCCTGTAAAGATTGGGTCCGGCCCAGCGCAGCCAGATTGAATCGAGCAAGCCAAATGCCAGCGCTGCGACCACATAGGCGATAACCAGTTTCATCCCGTTCTCCCCAACTCTCGCAGTTAGTCTTGACCACCTGCGCCGCCACGGTCAATGCTCCTGTTCATGGATGAACCGGTTCCAGATATCTCGCAGTTGAGCTTCGAGCAGGCGCTGGGCGCGCTCGAGGAAATCGTGCAAAAGCTCGAAAGCGGCAGCGTGCCGCTCGACCAGTCGATCACACTCTATGAGCGCGGAGAAGCCTTGCGAAAGCACTGCCAGGCGCGGCTCGATTCGGCCCAGCAGCGGATCGAACGGATCGTGACCGATCAGTCGGGCGCTGCAATCGCCACCCAACCGTTCGATTCGGACGGATAGGGGCGATTGAAACCGTGTCCGCTACGCCAGAAGGCGATCTGCTGAAGGATAGCATCAGCCGCATCCAGCAGAACGTCGATTCGGTGTTTGATGCCTTCCTGACTTCGCCTGATGACAGCCGCTCAAGGCTGGTTGACGCTATGCGCTACGCCGCGATCGGCGGCGGAAAGCGGCTCAGGCCGCTGCTCTTGGTGAGCACGGCGGAAATGTACGGGGTCAATCGCGATTCGGCGCTGCGCGCAGCCTGCGCGGTCGAATCGATCCATATCTATTCGCTGATCCACGATGACCTGCCGTGCATGGACGACGATGACATGCGGCATGGCAAGCCAACGCTGCACCGTGCTTTCGACGAGGCGACAGCGGTGCTGGCGGGCGATGCGTTTCATGCCTTGGCCTTCGAAATTCTTGCCGATGACGAAACCGGTGGAGATCCATTTGCGCGTTCGGAGCTGATCGCAACGCTGGCGCGGGCGAGTGGCATGCACGGTATGGCCGGCGGCCAAATGATGGATATGGCAGCAGGGGAAGAGGAGCACGACCTGCACTCGATCACCAGGCTGCAACAGCTCAAGACCGGTGCGCTGCTGGCAGCGTCGGTCGAGATGGGGGCGATCATGGGCCATGTCCCTCCGGAAGGTCGACATCACTTGCGCGCCTATGCCCGCGATATCGGGTTGGCTTTCCAGATCGCTGACGATTTGCTCGATCACGAGGGCGATGAAGCCAAGACCGGCAAGGCTGTGCGCAAGGACCAGGGGCAGGGCAAAGCGACGTTCGTCAGCCTAATGGGGCCCGATAAGGCGCGCGAACAGGCCAATGCATTGGTGGAACAAGCGATCGGGCACCTTGCCAGCCATGGCGATGATGCGCAGATACTGCGGGCACTGGCTCGTTATGTGGTGGAGAGGGACAGATGAGCGAACGCGTTGGGATCTATCCCGGGACATTCGACCCGATCACCTTGGGCCACGCTGATATCATAAGGCGCGGCAGCAAGCTGGTCGATCGGTTGATAATCGGAGTCACAACAAATCCTTCTAAGGATCCGATGTTCTCGTCCGAAGAACGGCTTTCCATGGTTGAGCGCGAAGTCGCGGCGCTTGGTCTCGACAATGTCGAGGTGGTCGGCTTCAATGCACTCCTGGTAAAATTCGCGCAGAAGTTGCGAGCAAGCGTCCTGATCCGCGGCCTGCGAGCGGTGGCAGATTTCGAATATGAGTACCAAATGGCCGGGATGAACCAGCAGCTCGATCATTCGATCGAGACGGTATTCCTGATGGCTGACGTTTCGTTGCAACCCATCGCCAGCAAGCTGGTCAAGGAAATCGCGCTTTTCGGTGGGGACATAACTCCCTTTGTCAGCGATCAAGTGAGGCGTGATGTGATTGAGCGCGTCAAACAGAGAGGGCAACTGGGCGATTACTGACGCCGCTGTGGGCGCGGTCCGATCATTCATTGCAGTGCAAGTCTGTGACGGCTAGAGCACCGCCAGATTAGGAATTCCGACTTCTCGTAAAGGCTCCGATGTTCAAGAAAATCCTGGCCGCGGCCGCATCGCTTACCCTGTTTGCTTTCTCTAACGCGGCTTTCGCGCAGGACGAAGCCGGACTGCCGGGGGGTACAGCGGAACAGGCCGCTGACGCGAGTCCAGCGCCAGCGCAAAGCTATCCCGCTGTCAATTTCAGCAACGAAGACGATCCGGAAAATATCTGGCTGCTCGACCTTTCCAATGGAGAGCGGGTGGCAATCCGGCTGATGCCGCAATGGGCGCCGGCACATGTTGAACGGGTCAAGCAATTGACCCGTTCGGGCTTCTATGACGGTGTGATTTTCCATCGCGTAATCGAAGGCTTCATGGCGCAGGGTGGCGATCCCACCGGCACTGGGCAGGGCGGTTCGCAACTGCCGGACTTGAAGGCTGAGTTCAATCCGATGCCGCATATTCGCGGGACGGTGTCGATGGCGCGTGCTGCAGATGATGACAGCGCGAACAGTCAGTTTTTCATCGTGTTTTACCCGCGTTTCAGCCTGGACAAGAAATACACCAATTTCGGTCGTGTGATCGGCAATATGGGCGCTGTCGATGCGATCAATCGCGGTGAACCGCCCGCCAACCCCACGCGCATCGTACAGGCATCTATTGCCGCGGACGGCAAGTCCCGGCCAACGCGGCCTGCGCCCCCGCAGCAGCAGGAAATCACCGCCGATATGTTGAGCGCGCCGCTGGGCAGCTGAGCTTCCCATTCCTGCGCCTTGCGCTTAGGGGCGCTCGCCATGCGCGTTGATCTTTTCGATTTCGAGTTACCTCCAGAACGAATAGCACTGCGGCCAGCAATGCCGCGCGATGCTGCACGCCTGCTGTTAGTCCCGGGCTTGGGCGAGTTTCAGGATCGATCGGTTCGTGATCTACCTGGCTTGCTTCGCGCGGACGATGTGCTGGTATTCAACGATACACGGGTAATTCCGGCACAACTTGAAGGGCGTCGCGGCGACGCGCGGATCGGCGCGACATTGCACAAGCGGATCGATCTACGCCGATGGCAGGCCTTCATCCGCAACGCCAAGCGGTTGCGTGAAGGTGACGAGATCGAGTTCAGCGCAGGTGTGAAAGCGATCGCTGAGGAACGGCACGAAGATGGCAGTTTTACGCTAACATTTGCGGGCGATGAACCGGTCGAGGCCCTGCTCGGACGAGCTGGGACCATGCCGTTGCCGCCCTACATCGCGGGGAAGCGGGCGGTGGATGAGCGCGATCGTTCCGATTACCAAACCATGTTCGCTGACAAGGATGGCGCTGTCGCTGCGCCCACCGCAGCACTCCACTTCACGCCTGGGTTGATCGCGGCTCTTGATGAAGCCGGGATCAAGCGCGAGACCTTGACGCTGCATGTCGGGGCCGGAACCTTCCTCCCGGTAAAGGCGGATGACACCAAGGACCATCAGATGCATTCCGAATGGGGCACGATTGACCAGGCGACGGCGGACCGACTGAATGCAGCCCGGGCAGCAGGTGGGCGGATCATCGCAGTGGGCACCACTTCGCTACGCCTGCTTGAAAGCGCCGCGCGCGGCGATGGTGTGATCGAGCCTTTCGAAGGAGATACGGCAATCTTCATTACGCCCGGGTATCGCTTCAAGGCGGTGGACGGCTTGATGACCAATTTTCACTTGCCGAAATCGACCCTGTTCATGCTGGTTAGCGCGTTGATGGGGCTGGAACGGATGCAGGCGGCCTATGTCCATGCAATCGAAAACGGGTATCGCTTCTATTCCTATGGTGACTCCTCACTGCTCCTGCCTTAATCAGTTGCAATGAACGAACCTATTCTGAAGCTGTCCGGCCTCACCAAGATTTATCCCGGTGGTCTCAAGGCGCTTGATGGCGTCGATCTGGAAATTCGCAAAGGTGAGATATTCGCCCTGCTGGGACCCAATGGCGCGGGCAAGACCACGCTGATTGGTGCGGTGTGCGGGCTCGTCCGGCCGAGCGCCGGAAAGATTGGCGTATTTGGCACCGACCTGAAATCGGATTGGCGCAGTGCTCGTGCCCGAATCGGGCTGGTCCCGCAGGAAATGGCCACCGATATGTTCGAAACCGTGTGGCACGCGGTTAGCTATTCGCGCGGGCTTTTCGGATTGGCGCCAAACAAGGTGCGGATCGAGGAAATTCTGCGTTCGCTCAGCTTATGGGAAAAGCGGCACGCACAAATACGCGAATTGTCGGGCGGCATGAAGCGGCGTGTCCTGATCGCCAAAGCCATGGCGCATGAGCCCGAGCTTCTGTTTCTCGACGAACCGACTGCCGGGGTCGATGTCGAGTTGCGCAAGGACATGTGGCGCCAGATTGATGCTATGCGCGCCCGCGGCACAACCATCATCTTGACCACCCATTATATCGACGAGGCGGAGGAAATGGCCGATCGGGTCGGGATAATCGACAAGGGCCGGATCCTGATGGTCGATGACAAGGCCAGCATGATGACCAGGCTGGGGCGGACCGAGGCGCATATTGCCCTGGCGCAGCCTCTGGCGGCATTGCCAGCCGAATTGCAGAGGCTTCCGGTCGAACTTGAAGATGGTGGGCATTCGCTGCGCTATCGGGGTGGCGACGGCACGGGCAAGGGCAAGGGTGAGGTGGCAGAGCTGACCAAGGCGCTCAGTGCCCTTGGCATAGACTATGTGGGCATCGACGTTCGCGAAAGCTCGCTCGAAGACATCTTCGTTTCGCTGGTTGAAAAGCGGAAGGCGGCATGATGCATTTCAACGCGCGCGGCGCCTGGTCTATTTTTACGCGCGAACTGATGCGCGCTTTCCGCACGGCATTTCAATCGATCCTCGCCCCGGTGATGACCACATCGCTCTATTTCATCGTGTTTGGCTCGGCGATCGGTAACCGCATGCCAGACCTTGGTGGGGTGAGCTACGGCGCGTTCATCATTCCCGGCCTGTTGATGCTGACATTGCTGGGAGAAACAACCTCCAACGCCAGTTTCGGTATCTACATGCCGCGCTTTACAGGTACGATTTACGAATTGCTGAGCGCGCCGGTGGGAGTCGGCGAAACCCTGGTCGGTTTCGTTGGCGCCGCAGCAGTGAAGAGCCTGATCCTTGCCAGCATCATTCTTGCGACTGCCATGCTGTTTGTCGATTATACGATTGCCCACCCGATATGGGCGGTAATTTACATCGTACTAGTCGCAGCAAGCTTCGCGCTGTTTGGATTCATCCTGGGCATATGGGCCGACAGTTTCGAGAAACTTGGGATTATCCCGATGCTGTTCCTGACCCCGCTGACATTCCTGGGCGGGACATTCTACTCGATCGACATGCTTCCAAACCCGTGGGACACGATCGCGCTGTTCAACCCGATTGTTTACTTGGTCAGCGGACTGCGCTGGACATTCTATGGCAGTGCGGATGTCTCATTTGCAGTTTCGCTCGCCATGACGTTGGCGTTCCTTGCGGCCGATACAGCGATCATCGCTTATATCTTCAAGACGGGCTGGCGGTTGAGGGAATGAAACGCTAGTCGCGCTGGCGCAATGTCACAGCGTTTCTCTTTCTCGATTGATGCCACTGAAGGCAAGGCGCGGACCGGCAGCATCCAGATGCTGCGCGGCGAAATTCGCACGCCGGCCTTCATGCCGGTTGGCACTGCCGCAACAGTCAAGGCGATGAAGCCCGAAAGCGTGCGCGCGACGGGTGCGGATATCATCCTCGGCAATACTTATCACCTGATGCTCCGTCCCGGAGCAGAGCGCGTTGCCCGTCTTGGCGGATTGCACAAGTTCATGAACTGGGATCGCCCGATCCTGACCGATAGCGGCGGTTACCAGGTGATGAGCCTGTCCGAACTTCGAAAGCTGACGGAAGAAGGCGTCGAGTTCCGCAGCCACATCGACGGGTCGAAGCACATGCTGACGCCCGAGCGTTCGATGGAGATCCAGCGCCTGCTCGGATCCGATATCGTAATGGCGTTCGATGAATGCCCGCGTGCTGACCAATCACGCGATGTGATCGCGCGTAGCATGGAGCTGTCGATGCGCTGGGCCAAGCGCAGCCGAGCCGGGTTCGATGCTGGCGGCGAGCATGCTGAGCGCGCGGCACTTTTCGGCATCCAGCAGGGCGCGTTGGATGAGGGTTTGCGCCGTCAAAGTGCCGAGGCCCTGATCGAAATCGGCTTCGATGGCTACGCGGTAGGTGGGCTTGCCGTGGGCGAGGGGCAAGAAGCAATGTTCGCCACGCTCGATTTTGCACCCGACATGCTGCCGCATGACAAGCCACGTTACCTGATGGGAGTTGGCAAGCCCGACGATTTGGTTGGTGCGGTTGAGCGCGGGATCGACATGTTCGATTGCGTGCTGCCAAGCCGCTCGGGCCGCAATGGGCAGGCTTTCACATGGAACGGTCCGTTAAATTTGCGCAATGCGCGCCATGCCGAGGACACGGGACCGTTGGATGAAAGGTGCGCTTGTCCGACCTGTGCGCAATATTCGCGTGCCTATCTGCATCATCTGGTCAAATCGGGCGAAATCCTGGGTGCCATGCTGATGACCGAGCACAACCTCTCATTCTACCAGCTGCTGATGCAGGCGATGCGCGACGCAATCGGCGAAGGGCGCTTTGC
>SBHJ01000327.1 GCA_006226465.1 Alphaproteobacteria bacterium
ATCGTGGTGATGGGCGCGCGCGACGACACACTTACCCAGTTTGCGCAATCGATACTCGATCGACTCGCTTAGATCGCCGCAGGCCCTGCGCTCTCGCGCTCCCGCGCGCGCTGGAAACCGTCTCTCCGCATCAGCCGTTCGCGATAGGCCTTGAGACTGTCGGGAATGCCCTCATCCAGTCCAACACGCTCGGCCAGCATCAGAGCATAAGAACAGCAGATATCTGCCACGGTGAAACGGCCCGCGCAGAGAAACTCGCGCCCTTCCAATCGCTGCTCCAACTTGATCAGCCGCTTCCAGAACCATTTGGCATAGGCGTGGCCCGCTTCTTCCCACCCCTTGTCCTTCTCGAACAAAACGAAGCGCATGAAGACGGTTTGCGGGAAGGTGATCGTGGCATCGGCGTGATAGGTGAAGTCGCAATATTCGGCATAATCGGGTTCGCCCGGAGCAACCGCCAGATCGGTATAGCCACCGCGCGTCGCCAGATAATGCGCGATGGCGCAGCTTTCGGTCATCCGGGCCGCACCGTCGATCAGCAAGGGCACCGTGCCGAGCGGGTTGATCTCAAGATATTCCGGCGCCTGGAAACGCGGCGGGAACGGCAGCAGGCGCAGATCGATCTCGACCCCCGCCTCCTCGGCCGCCCAGGTCGCCCTTAATCCGCGCGAACCGGCGCAGGTGTATAGAATCGGGAGGTCCACCATACTAATGCTCACCGATCTTCAGCACGTGGTGCAAGATGAAGACGAACACCGCGCCCAGAACCACGCCAACCAGAGCTGAGACTGCGGCATAGCTGGCCCAACCCAATACCCCGCCCAGCGACCCGGCGGCATGCTCGACAGCATGTTGGATCGAATGGCCAAATTCTGCCGGAGCGTGGAGGCCGAGCTCTTCAAGACCGTGGAGGATAATCCCGCCGCCGACCCAAAGCATTGCTACTGTGCCGACTGCGGACAAAACCGTCAGCAGACGCGGCATGGCGTGGACCAGCATGCTGCCTACCCGCTTGGCCAGCGGGGCTTCTCGCTCGCACAGATGCAGACCAATATCGTCCATCTTCACGATCAGCGCGACCGCGCCATAGACCACCAACGTTATTGCAACTCCCACTGCCGCCAGCGCCGCCGCGCGGGTCCAGAAACTGTCTGTCATAGCGGCGATCTCGTTGAGAGAAATGGCCACGATTTCCGCAGAAAGGATCAGGTCGGTACGGATCGCCCCGGTAATGCGATCTTTCTCGAATTCGACCGGATCGTCGATCTCGTCATCGAGTGTCTGCCCATGTTTGGGCTCACCCAGTTTTTCCAGCACCTTTTCAGCACCCTCGTAGGAGAGGTAAGCACCGCCCAGCATCAGCAGGTAGATGATCGCCTGCGGCAACAGCCAGCTGAGCGCCAAGGCGCCGGGCAAGAGGATGAACAGTTTGTTCTTGAGACTGCCCCTTGTGATCTTCCAGATAATCGGCAACTCGCGGCTGGGATCGAGCCCGGTGACATAGCCAGGCGTGACCGCCGCATCGTCGATCACCACGCCAGCGGCCTTGGTCCCAGCCTTGCTCGCCGCCACACTGACATCGTCGATCGAGGCCGCGGCCGCCCGCGCGATTACCGCCACATCGTCAAGCAAGGCCATCAAACCGCCGGGCACGGCCATTCTCCTTCAGATTCGAACCCGGTCACTGCCCGCACCACTCCAATGACGCAAGCCCAAGACTCGCCTTGCTTTCCTCATGAAAACCGCTATGTGCGCGCCTTCGCTGCCTCAAGGTAGTGAAGTGAAGAAAGCCGGAGGGGCCCCACAATCCCGTGGATCAGCCAGCGATCGGCCCGGAGTGAAAGGACCAAGCGCATGCCGCTTTACGAGCATGTTTTCTTGGCGCGTCAAGACCTTAGCCAGGCTCAGGTTGACGCGCTCGCGGCGCAAGCCACCGAAATCATCGAGCAGAATCAGGGCAAGGTTACCAAGACGGAAACCTGGGGCCTCAAGTCGCTCGCCTACAAGATCGACCGCAATCGCAAGGCGCACTTCGTGATGCTCAACATCGACGCCCCCGGCGCGGTGGTCGAGGAACTCGAACGCCAGACCCGCATCAACGAAGATGTGATCCGCTACATGACCATCCGCGTGGATGAGCATGAAGACGGCCCTTCAGTGATGATGCGCAAGAACGAGCGTGACCGCAAGCGTCGCGCCGACCGCGAGGAGTACGAATAATGGCCCGTCCGTTTTTCCGTCGTCGCAAGTCCTGCCCGTTTGCCGGCAAGGGCGCGCCCGCAATCGACTATAAGGACGTGCGCCTGCTGCAGGGCTTCATGTCCGAACGCGGCAAGATCGTTCCTTCCCGCATCACCGCGGTTTCGGCCAAGAAGCAGCGCGAACTCGCCAAGGCGATCAAGCGTGCACGCCATATCGGCCTGCTGCCCTACATCGTGAAGTAAGAGGAGAAGAGACATGGATATCATCCTCCTCGAACGTATCGAGAAACTGGGCACCATCGGCGATGTCGTCTCCGTGAAGGACGGCTATGCCCGCAACTTCCTGTTGCCGCAGAAGAAGGCGCTGCGCGCCAATGATGCCAACAAGAAGGTGTTCGAAGCCAATCGCGATCGCCTGGAAAAGGAAAACGCCGAGAAGCGTACAGTCGCCGAAAAGCAGGGCGAAAAGGTCGCTGGCGCCGAAGTCGTGCTGATCCGCGCGTCTTCCAACGCCGGTCACCTCTATGGCTCGGTCAACGTGCGCGACATCGTTATCGGTCTGGCCGAACAGGGCCATGATGTTGACAAGAAGCAGGTCATCATGGGCCACCCGATCAAGACGCTGGGCATGCACGATGTCACCATCGCGCTTCACCCAGAGGTTCACGTGACGGTGAAGGCCAATGTCGCCCGTTCGGACGACGAGGCCGAGCTGCAGAGCCAGGGCGTCGACGTGCTGGCGCAGATGTTCGAAGAAGAGCAGGCTGCAGTGGCCGGCGAAGGCTTCCAGGAAGCCGTCGATCCGACGCTCGAACCCGGAGAAATCCCGGCCGACATGATGGAAGCCCCGGCTTCCGACGAGAACGCCGAAGGCTGATTTCAGGCCATCGAGTGCTCAACAAGGGGCGCGGTCGCAAGGCCGCGCCCTTTTTGCTATTGGCCCTTGATCGCGAAATCGATCCGCTGGAGCTGCATCTGCGTTGTCGGTGCACGCTGGACGTGCCCGCTTATAGCTCCATCCTTGCATATCCACTCGAATGTACCTTCCATCGCTGAAATGGCACTGATCTCTATATCGGTGACGCATTGGCCGACTTGTGCCTTGAGCGATGCAAGCTCGGCACGGCGATCGGAGATATCGCGATCGAGCGCAATGTTGACCGCCAGAGGAGCGGCTTCCGGATCACCCGATTCCCACGCTGCCTTGGCGTAACCATAGGCTTCGAGCAGGCCAGGCGAGACGGGGATCTTACGGTTCGCAATCGCACCTGCGTTCCACATCAGATGGAGCGCCTGGCGGACACCGGCGGAATTGCTGAAATAGGTGCGCGCATTGAAAGCGAACATCCCCACGCCTGCTTGGGGCAGGAATTGCATGGTTGAACCATAGCCGGGATAGCCGCCGTTGTGCTGCACCACCTGGCCAAGATCGCAATCGTCGAACAGCGACAGGCCCATGCCATAGGATGCAGCTATGCGGCACGGCGGCCCCATCTGATCGGGCCGCTCGATTGTGCCGGAATGGCGCGTCCACTTGATCATTTCGCGAACCGAGGATCGCTTGAGCGGTCCCGCTTCTGGTTCATCTGAGGCAGGCCAGGCCGAAAGCAGGAATGCCATCCATTTGGCATAGTCATTGGCGGTCGTCTCGACCCCACCCATGGCGCCGAATGTCCCGTCGGCCATGTCGGGTTCACGCCGAAACGAGCCTTTCTCCCAACGATATCCGATCGCGCGGCTGCCCGGCGGGCTCTTGAAGATATCATAGCTGGTGCTGGTCATGCCCAATGGCAGCATGATCTTTTCGCGGATGTAGTCCTGGTATCGCTGACCCGACACATTCTGCACAATCCGCCCCAGCAGCGCAAAGCCATAGTTCGAATATTCAAATGTCACGCCTGGGGCATTGGCGAAGTGCATGCCGCCCGCGATCAGCGCCGAGAAATCGGCATCGTTGAGCATCTGCTGGCGATCGCCCCAGGGATTGTCCTCGACCAGCCCACCCGTATGCCGCAGCAAATCGCCAACGGTGATATTCGGCGCATCACCGCTCGCGCTTTTCCACGCGGCAATTTCCGGGACATGCTTTGATACCGCATCTTCAAGTGACAACCGGCCCTCGTCGCGCAACTTCAGGATGGCAGCTGCGGTAAAGGCCTTCGACATCGAGGCGATGCGAAACCTCGTATCGGCGGTGATTGGATCCACCGCCTCGGTCCCGACATCGCGATCGCCCATCGCGTTGAACAGTACCAACTTGCCGTCCTTGACCACGCCATAGGCCAGCGCCGGAATATGCGCCTCCTCCTTAGCCTCGGCGAAGATCTGCTCGATCTGCGGGGCCAGCGCATCGATAGTTTCCGCTCGCTCACCCTCGTGCGCACAAAGCGGGCTTGCCCCCGCCGCCAGCATGATCGCCAGCCCCGATGCCGGAACCAATTTTCGCATTGCCCAATCTCCCCCAGCCTTTCCACAGGCCAAGGGATGATCGCGCACTCTGCGAAATGCAACAAGCGCGGAATTCTCACCCAGCCTTGAATTGTCATAATTTGGCGTTAGACGCCATTCATGCAGACTATTTCCCAAATCATTGAAGAATTGACCCGTGTGTTCGACGCGGCGACCGATACCCTGCGTGCCGATATCATGGCCTATGCAGCCGATGGCACACTTCCTCCCGCAAGCCGGCGCAAGGACGGAAGCTACGCTTATCCCGAATTGCGGCTTCATTTTTCGGGCGAAGGTTCCCCTAAGGATCGCTCGCGTGCATTTGGCCGGCTCGAACAGACCGGCACCTATGTAACCACAATCACGCGCCCCGCATTGTTCGCGGACTACCTTCAAGAGCAGCTTTCGCTGATCATGCAGGATTACGAGGTCGAGCTGGAAGTTTCCCGCTCAAGGCAGGAAATCCCCTTCCCCTATGTGCTCGATGGTGACGCCGGGGCAGCTATGGCTGGGATCGCTGCGCAAGAACTGGCGACGATATTCCCGGCGACGGATCTGGCTTTGATTGGGGACGAGCTGGCGGATGGACACGAGATTGGCGATCCCGACCTTCCACTGCCACTCTCGCTGTTCGACGGGCTGCGTACCGATTACTCGCTGGCGCGGCTGGCGCACTACACCGGCACCCGAACCGAAGATTTCCAGCACTTCATCCTGTTCACCAACTATCACCGCTATGTCGATGAATTCGTTGACTGGGCAGCACAGCAGATCGGTAGCGATGGCTATGTCGGGCTGACTGGAGCCGGTGGGTTGGAGATCCACGAGCAGACCGATAACGCGCGCGATCAACTCTCTGACACGGCCTGGCGCAAGCATCAGATGCCCGCCTATCACCTGATGCGCGAAGACCGGCTAGGGATTACGCTGGTCAATATCGGGGTCGGTCCCTCTAACGCCAAGACGATCTGCGACCATCTGGCGGTGCTGCGCCCGCATTCATGGCTGATGATCGGCCATTGCGGCGGCTTGCGTTCGAGCCAGAAGATCGGCGACTTCGTACTCGCTCACGCCTATCTGCGCGACGACCATGTGCTCGACGGCGTTCTTCCACCCGAAATCCCGATTCCGCCGATTGCCGAAGTACAGCAGGCACTCGCCGGAGCTGCCGAAGCGGTTTCGGGTACACAGGGCGCAAACCTCAAACAGCGCATGCGCACGGGAACGGTCGTGACCACCGATGATCGCAATTGGGAGCTGCTCTATACCTCCAGCGCCAAGCGCTTTTCGCAAAGCCGCGCCATCGCAATCGAGATGGAGAGCGCCACCATCGCTGCGCAGGGTTACCGCTTCCGCGTGCCTTATGGCACGCTGCTCTGCGTCAGCGACAAGCCGCTCCATGGCGAGATCAAGCTGCCAGGGCAAGCCAACCAGTTCTATGAAGAAGCCATCGCCGCGCACCTGCAAATGGGCATTGTCGCCTGCAAACGCCTGCGCGAGGAAGGCGACCGGTTGCACAGCCGCAAACTGCGCGCCTTCAACGAGCCGCCGTTCCGGTGAGTGGCACGCCCAACCGCTCGCGCTCGATTGCCGGGCGTGTCGCCATCGTCACGGGTGCAGCAAGCGGCATGGGTGCGGCCACCGCCAAATTATTCGCTGCCGAGGGTGCCAAGGTGGCTGTGACCGATCTCGACCTTTCGGCATGCGAAGCGGTGGCGGCGGACTGCGGCGAACATTCGCGTGCATATGCGCTGGACGTATCAGAGCACGATGCGATCAGACGGGTTGTGGCTCTGGTAGCAGAGGATTTTGGCGGGATCGACATACTGGTCAACAATGCCGGAGTCTCCAGCTTCTCGCCGCTCGATGGCGCTGATGAATATGATGCGATCTGGGACCGCGCCCTGGCAGTGATGCTAACCGCGCACCAGCGCATGGTCCGTGCTGCGTTACCCTGGCTTCGGCAGAGCGATGCGGCGCGGATCGTCAATATCGCCTCGACCGAAGGACTCGGCGCGACCCCCGGCGATACACCCTATGTCGCGGCCAAGACCGGGGTGACGGGCCTCACGCGCGGGCTGGCGGTCGATCTGGGACCCGAAGGCATCACCTGCAATTGCATCTGCCCCGGCCCTATCCGCACGGCGATGACCGACAAGGTACCCGACGAGCACAAGGAAATCTTCGCCAAGCGCCGTACTGCGCTGAAGCGCTATGGCGATCCCGAAGAGGTCGCGCATATCACCCTGTCGCTGGTACTACCCGCAGCAAGCTATATCACTGGCGCGGTAATCCCGGTCGATGGAGGGCTGATGGCGCGGAATGCGTAATCTCTGCCGAAGGTTTGATGTACGCGATCGGGATCTATCAAAGTTCAAAGGCGCCGTTGCAACCATGGAGATGATCGGATGCGCATGACCCGCCGCAGCATTGTCAAAACGATAGGTGCAGCCGGCCTGGCAGTCACGAGCGGGCGTGTGAGTGCTGCAAGTTCCAAGGTCCTGGATGTCGCTGTTATTGGCGCAGGTGTTTTCGGCTCATGGACCGCCTGGCATCTTAAGCAGCTCGGCTTGCAGGTGGCGCTCTACGATGCCTTTGGGGCGGGAAATGTCAGGAGTTCGTCCGGCGGTGAGAGCCGGGTTATTCGCCTAAGCTATGGAGGAGACCCCCTTTATTCTTCGATGGCGCTTGAATCTCTGGCCTATTGGAAAGCGCTATCGGATCGCCAGAGCTTGCCTATCTTTTACCCAATCGGCGTGCTGTGGTTCTCGCCGGAACGTGACCAATACATGCAGCGCAGCTTGGCATGGCTCACGGAACGGAAGATTAGCCACCGATCGGGGAATGCCGACTGGCTCAGTGAAAATTGGCCGCAGATCCACTTCAAGGCGAACGAAGTTGGATTCATCGAGGAAGATACGGGCGGTCTCATGGCGAACAGGGCGGTGCAGGCAACGGTCCAAGATGCCGGTTTGAAACCGGTGATAGCAAGTGTTGGATCGCTCCAAAAAGGACCTTCGGGGAGTTTCACTTTGCCTGACGGGCAAAGGGCGCAAAAGTTGGTTTACGCACTTGGCCCTTGGTTGGGAGAGCTATTTCCAAGCGTGCTGGGATCGCGACTTTCGGTTACACGCCAGGAAGTCTTCTATTTTGGTCCACCGAGCGGCGATGATCGATTTTCTGCTGCTCGCTTTCCCGTTTGGGCAGATTTCAACGATGGCGACATTGTTTATGGTCTACCCGATATCGAAGGTCGTGGGTTCAAGATTGCGTTCGACCGACATGGCCCGGCCATCGACCCAAGTTCTGCGGAGCGGGAGCCAAGCAGTCAGGGAATTTCCATGGCAAGAACGTTCATCGCAAACCGCTTTCCGGCGCTTGCTGATGCGCCATTGGTTCAGGCCAGAGTTTGCCAGTATACAAACACCTCAAACGGCGATTTCCTGATCGATTGGTTGCCCGGCAATAATGATGTCCTTTTGATCGGCGGTGGGTCCGGTCATGGATTCAAACATGGTCCGGCTGTGGGCAGGCGTGCGGCAGAACTCCTTGTCTCAGGCTCGGCACAGACGGAGCCCCGTTTCTCGCTCGAAACCAAGGGGATCAAAGCAAATCGCCAAGTCTATTAGATAGACCGCAAGGTCCGCTAAAGAAGCACTAGCGGAGGCTCACCCCTTCCCCTTGGTCTTGGTCTTGCCCGCCTTGGCGTTTTCCTCGATGAACTTGATGATCAGCCCCGCGACATCCCTGCCGGTCGCCTTCTCGATCCCTTCCAGCCCGGGCGACGAGTTGACCTCCATCACCACCGGACCGTGATTGCTGCGCAGCAGGTCAACACCACAGACATTGAGCCCCATATATTTCGCCGCGCGCGAGGCCGTCGAACGTTCTTCGGGCGTGATCTTGATCAGCTGAGCGCTGCCGCCGCGATGGAGGTTCGAGCGAAACTCCCCTTCCGCCCCTTGACGCTTCATCGCTGCGACGACCTTGCCTCCCACCACCAGGCAACGGATATCGGCTCCGCCCGCTTCCTTGATGAATTCCTGCACCAGGATGTTGACGTTGGCGCCGCGGAACGCCTCGATGATGGAAGACGCACCTTTGACTGTTTCGGCAAGAACCACGCCGATGCCCTGTGTCCCTTCGAGCAGCTTGATCACCACCGGCGGGCCATTGACCGCCTTGATCAGGCTTTCGGCCTGCTTCGGGTCGTTGGCATAGGCGGTCAGCGGTAACCCGATCCCATGCTTCGCCAGGATCTGCATGCTGCGCAGCTTGTCCCGGCTGCGCCCGATCGCCACGCTTTCGTTGAGCGACCACACCCCGCCCATCTCGAACTGGCGCAGCACGGCCAGACCATAATGGGTGATCGATGCACCGATGCGCGGGATCACCGCGTCATAGCCCTTCAGCGTCTCGCCATTATAGCTCACCGTCGGGCGGTGGCTGGCTATATTGACCGTGCAACGCAAGGTGTTGAGGATATCGAGCTGGTGCCCACGCTCCTCTGCCGCTTCCTTCAATCGCTGGTGCGAATAAAGGCCGGCGTTGCGGGCAAGCATGGCAATTTTCATGTCTTGTGTCCTTTGACAGGCTTTCGCCCCGGCGTTTGCAGCCAGCTGTGCCCCGAATCCACCACGAAGCGGCGGCGCAAAGCCGATCGGCCGATCAGCATTGGAAACTTCATGTCGGCCCTATCGGCCAGGCTAAATTCGGCGCGAAACGTCGTGGTGCCGATCCTAAGTGGCGTCTTTATGACGAAGCGTCGCTGCGTCTCGCCGTTGGAGCTGGTGATCCCGCGGATATCGACATGGACTGCCTCGCAGATCTGGCGCTCCGAGACTCCCGGAATGTCCACCGCGAATCGCACGAATTTCTCGCCATCGCGCGTGAACTGATCGAGCACTTCGGCGTGCAACGAGGATGTTCGCGCACCGCTGTCAATCTTCGCGGGAATGCCGGTCAATCCAAGCTTTGGTAGATCGACCAGCTCGCGCCACCCGATCACGTTGGGCGGGGTTTTAATCGCCATAGGGACCAGCCGACGGCACGAACGATCTCACCATCCCTGCGGTTTGCCTTTGTTTTGCTCATCGAGCCATGCCTTGAGCGGGGCGAAATACTCGACCAGAGCCTTGCCGCTCATCTGCCGTTCGCCGGTAAAGGCTTCCAGCGCATCGGGCCAAGGCTTCGATGCACCCATCTCCAGCATTGCGTTGAGATTTTTGCCAACTTCCTCGTTGCCATAGAAGCTGCATCGGTGGAGCGGCCCTTCCCAGCCAGCCTGGTCACAAGCGGCCTTGTAGAACTGGAATTGCAGCACCCGCGCCAGGAAGTAGCGAGTGTAGGGTACATTGCCCGGCACGTGATACTTCGCCCCGGCGTCGAAGGCGTCCGCACCGCGTGTCACGGGCGGGACCACGCCCTGGTACTGGTAACGCAGCGACGTCCACTGCTCGTTGTAATCCTCTGGCGCCACCGATCCGTCGAACAGGCTCCAGCGATAGCGATCGACCAGCAGGCCAAACGGCAGGAAGGCGACCTTGTCCATCGCCTGGCGCAGCAGCAGCCCAATATCCTTGTCGGCGCTCGGCACCTGCTTCGGATCCAGCATGTCGATCTGCACCAAGTATTCGGGCGTGATCGACAGTGCGATCATGTCGCCGATCGCCTCGTGGAAACCGTCGTTTGCACTGTCGAGGAAAGTGAAGTCCTGGCCCTTGTACGCGCGCTGATAGAAATTGTGGCCCAGTTCGTGATGGATCGTCACGAAATCATCAGCATTGCGCAAGATGCACATCTTGATGCGCACATCGTCTTGATTGTCGAGATCCCATGCGCTGGCATAACAGTCGACCGTCCGGTCGGCGGGCTTCATGAACTGGCTGTTCTGCCAGAATGATTCGGGCAATTTGGCAAAGCCAAGCGATGTGAAGAACTGTTCGCCGGTGCGAACCATGTCGAGTTCGCTCAGGCCCTTCTTCTCGATCAGGTCGGTAAGGTCGAAACCGATGTCGCCCGCCCCTTCGGGCGCGACGAGAGGGTAGATATTGCCCCATTCCTGCGCCCACAGGTTGCCCAGCAAGTCGGCACGGATCGGGCCGGTGGCGGGTTGGACCTTGTCGCCATATTTGGCGTTGAGCTTGCTGCGAACATAGGTGTGGAGCGCGATGTAGAGCGGCTTCACTTCCTGCCAGATCCGTTCGGTCTCTGCCGCGAACTGGTCTGGGTCCATGTCGTAATTGGACCGCCACATCGCGCCCAGATCGGCAAAGCCCAATTCTTTTGCGCCGTCATTGGCGAGCTCGACCTGGCGAACATATTCGCCCTTCATTGGCGCGCCGACATTGTCATGCCAGCTCGCCCACATCTCCTTCAGCTGATCCGGCGAATGCGCAAGATTACCCATTTCCGCCTGCAGATCGTTGCTGTCGATCGGTTGGCCGTCGAGCGTGCCCCTCCCCTCGTTGAACTGCCGCGCCAGGCTGGTGCTGATCGCAGCAAGCTCGTCGGCGGCACCTTCTTTGGTGGGCGCGGGCAGCACGATGCTCGAACGCATCTTGTCGAGCTTGCGGGCGACGACAGGATCGAGTCCTTCAACCGCCGCATAACGCGCGGCCAATCCGGCATTTGCCACCCGGCGGATCGTGCTGCGGGCATTATCCGACGCAGCCAGTGCATTGGTATCGTCATTGATATAGGTCGAAGCCACCCACGATATTCGAGAGGATTCGTAGAACTTGGCGGCTTCGCTCGC
>SBHJ01000294.1 GCA_006226465.1 Alphaproteobacteria bacterium
CGCTAAGCGCCGGGCAAAAGGCCGTTTGGCACACGTCGGCCAATAGACATCAGTATCTGGTGGCACCAATAGGCGCGATCCGGGTCAACGGGATCGAAGCGCAGTCACGCGATGGAATCGCCGTGACAGCAGAAGAGGTAATCACCGTTGAAGCGGTCACAGATGCCGAAGTCGTCCTGGTGGATGCGCGCTAGGGGCCTGTCAGGCTGCAGCGATCCGATCGGCTAGCCGCGCCTGGGCGGCGACCAAGCGATTCATCACTTTCAGATCCTGCTCCCGCAGCTGCAGCGCAGTGTCGGCCCACAGCTCGGTGATCCGGTTCAGCTCGTCGAGCTCAAGGTGCCAAGTATGTTTCATTGCCTTGCGCGAACCGACCAGGCCAGCATGCTTGCGCTCGGATTTCTTGATGAAATCGCGGCACGCATTCAATCCATCGCCCGGTTCGGCAAGCTGGTGGACTATGCCCAGATCGTACATCTGTTCCGCCGTAAACGTTTCGTTCGAGACAATCAGCCGATCGGCCATCGCGCTGCCCAGCTTGCGCGAAAGCAGCGCATGGGCACCCATTCCGGGAAACAGACCGAACATGATCTCAGGCAGGCCAAAGGTGGCGGTGCGCTCTGCCACGATGTAGTCAAACGACAGCAGCGCCTCGAACCCGCCGCCAAGTGCCGCCCCCTGGACCAATCCGATAGTCAACATCGGGATGCCCAGCGTATTGATATTCCGGTGCAATATCGAGCAGCAACGGTGGCCATATCGAACCAGTCCGTCGCGATCGCCCTCGCGGATCAGCCGTTCGAACAGTTCAAGGTCGCCGCCAAAGCAGAAGACGTCCGGAGCGCGGCTACCCAGGACCAGATAGCGCAGTGGAACCTTGTCGGGACCAAACCCTTCACCAATCAAACGCTGCCAGCTTTCAAAATCGCGCAGCATCGGTGAAGTAAAACTCGGCCTCCCTACCGGATTCATAAAGGTCCACAACACGTTCGATTTAGTGTCGTAGAGTATGTCGAGCTGTTCCAATTGGAACAATTCTCTAGGGATCGCCGAATGGACCACGCTTTCCGCGTATAGTTCGTCGTCGTCCGACAACGGTATGGCTCTGGTAATACCACCGTCCATATCTTGCGCCCTAACTACCTATCCACCCCAATATATACTGGAGCAGCCACCACTCTCATCGAGCGATGCGTCGTAATTATGCAAGCTATGCCAGTAAGAACTGGATTGGTAAATGCAATTTTCAGCAAGATTGGAATATACTGTTGCAAATCTGCACGCGAATTAAGATCGGAGGCGTGGCGTTCCGGCGCAAATTTCAACCCGCGATTTCCATTATGCTCAATGCACGTTCGAGCATAAGCAATTGCCACAAGACTCGGGAGTTGTCCGACCTCCCCAGGATATGCGCGTCGGCCAGGGCAGCGACAACGTTTGGCTCGAACCATCCAGTATCGACCAACGTCTTGCTGCTCGATATGCCCCGCGCCGCATTCTTCAAGGGTCCGCGCAACCACTGTGCAATCGGTGTAACGAAACCCTGCTTCGGCCGATACAGGATTTCCGTCGGCAGATATCGCTCCATGGTGCGTTTGAGCAGGTATTTGCCCTGCGATCTCCGCACCCGCATGGATTCGGGCAGGCTCGCCGCGAATTCGATCAGACGGTGATCAAGCAAGGGTTCGCGCGCTTCGAGGCTCACCGCCATGCTGGTGCGATCGACCTTGGTCAGGATATCACCCGGCAGCCAGAACTTGAGATCGGCGTACTGGGCACGATCAAGCCCACCGCGCGCTGGCGCTCCGCGCATCAGCGAAACGAGCGCATCCTCGGCACGATATGCGCCCAGATCGCGTTTCGCCCGGTCACTGTACAAGGCATGTCGCTGATCCTGCGCGAGGACGCTCAGTCCACGCGCATATCCCTCTTCACCGCTGCCGGCGAGCGCCAGAAACGTTGTTTTTGCGCGCAAGGGCCGCGGGGCCCAGTCGGCCTTGGGCCACAGGCGGCCCAAGGTGCCAAATACTGGACCTCGCAGGCTCGCGGGTAGCAGCGCCCTCGCCCGTTCTTCGTGTGCGTGAAATACTTGCCTGCGATAGCCGGCAAAGGCCTCGTCGGCGCCGTCGCCCGATAGAGCTACCGTGACATGTTCGCGCGCCAGCTGGCACACACGCCATGTCGGAAGAGCCGAGGCATCGCCAAAGGGCTCGTCGAACATTGCCGCAAGGTGATCGATCTCCGCAAAATCGTCGTTACCGACAATCCGGCTGCGATGCTCGGTCCCAAATCGCTCTGCGATCTGCTGTGCATATGATGTTTCGTCGAGCGCAGCGACATCGAAGCCGATCGAGCAAGTCTTGACCGGCTCGATACTCGCTTCGCTCATCAGAGCCACTACGCTCGAAGAATCCACCCCGCCCGACAGGAAGGCGCCAAGCGGTACGTCGGCTACCATCCGGCTGCGCACGGCCTCGCGCAGCAAATGGACAAGTTCGGCCGATAGGTCTGCCTCGGAACCCTTGCGCCGCTCGGCAAAGCTGATGTCCCACCAGGATTGCGGCCGGCCCGGGGCTTGACCCTGCTTCATCAGCAAGAAATGCCCCGCCGGTAACTTCTCTACCCCTTCGAGGATCGAGGTGTGATCGGGCACATAGCCCCAGGCGAGATAATCATCAATTGCCGCAAGATTTGCCCTGCGCCGCATCAGCGGATGCGCGAGCAAGCCCTTCAATTCCGAAGCGAAAGCAATGCTGCCATCGCTCAGCCGGGTCAGGAACAACGGCTTTACTCCCAAGCGGTCGCGCGCGAGAAACAGCTCCCTCCGCTCGGTATCCCAGATCGCGAACGCGAACATGCCGTCGAGATGTTGCAGGCAATCTGGCCCCCATTTCTGCCATGCAGCCAGGATTACTTCGGTATCGCCGGTCGTGTTGAACCGTGCGCCTTCGCGTTCCAGCTGGTGACGCAATTCGCGAAAGTTGTAGATCTCGCCATTGAAGACGATCACCGCGCGCCCATCAGCCGAATGCATCGGTTGCGGCGAACCGGCGATGTCGATGATCGAAAGCCTGCGGTGTCCCAATCCGATCCCCGGCGCGGTCCAAACGCCCGAGCCATCGGGTCCGCGGTGCACCAGTGCATCGCACATCCGTTCGACCCTTATCGGATCGACCGGCTTGGGCATTTCAGGGTGGAATATTCCCGCGATCCCGCACATTGTCGTGCGACCTACAGCATGGGCACTGGGGCGTAAATCGCTCCGACCAGGAATCCCAACGTTATCAGGCCCAAACCTGCCAGGAATAGGCCAGGATTCACATTTCCGCCTTCTAGCCGAGCTAGCAATGGACTTTCTCCTATTGCCTCCAGCGAGAACCCGGCATCTTCGGGTTCGCGCTCGATGAAGCGCCATGCACCGGCGAGCACCAGCCCGACCACTATGGCGAAGAAAATCCAGCCGTAAAAAATGTGGTCGAACCCGGCGGCGAACTCCGCACCCTTGAACTGCGCAATATAGATCGTACCCCAGGCGCGAATGCCATTGGCGATAATCGGTACGATGATGCATGCCAGCATAAAGACCGCGCGCCTCCCCCAGCTCTCGAATGCGGTAAAGCAGACCAATACGCCCAGCGCGAACATTGCGACCAGGAACTTCACGCCTGAACACGCCTCTGCCACTATAAACAGGCCAACGGGCGTGTTTATGTGAATTCCGTCAATCGCCGCCGGGATACCGCTCCAATGGGTCAGTGCGATGGCGATATGGGCAGTGATTGCCTGCAACGGCGGGATGATCTCGTCACCGAACGGAACCAAGAAGGCCATGAAGCCGATCGGCAATAACAGGGCGGCAGTCGCGCGCGGTCCAAGGATCGCAATCGCCGAGCCTTGGAGCACCGCCACTGCGCCCGCATGCGCCAGCAGGTTTATTCCAGTCACCCTCCCCGCCAGCCACAGGCACAGCGCGCCAGCAACGGCGACCAGGCCGGGAAACCAGGACCAGGGTTCGATCCGTGCCAACACGTCGCGCCGCAGGGCGGCCAGCCACGCGATGATAAGAGGAACAAGCAGAATGTGGTTATAGGTGTCGATATTCCACCATTGATGGAACATTTCGCCCCATTCGCGCGCCGTCAGCAGCACCAGCGCAAGCCATACCGGCGCAAGTAGCGCCAATGCGCGACGCCAAGCTGCGGGCAATTTCCCTGCCAGCCCTTCATAGCGCCACAGGCGGGCGAGCGCTTCACGCCGCATCGCGCCGTGTCCCCGATGGCGAAACGAGCTCCTTGAGGGGAGCCAGCATGGCGGGCCAGCTGTGGTTCGCGAGCACGAACTGGCGCGCCGACTTGCCAATGTTTCGGCGCGTCACGCTGTCGCTCCAGACCTGCTCGAAACGTCTCAGCATGGCCCCAGCAAGGACCGGTTCAACCAGCCAATCCCTGCCGTCCTGCGCGGTGATGCCGGTCGCCGCTTCCGACGTGAGCATGACCGGCAGTTCCATCGCCATGGCTTCGAGCACCTTGTTCTGCACCCCGCGCGCGATCGTGAGCGGCACGACCGCCATGTCAGCAGCGGCGAGGAATGGACGCACATCGGGTACTTCACCCCAAATATTCACCCCCAGCTCGCCCGAATGACCAAGCAGTGCAGGAGTTGGGCAGCGTCCGACGATATGCAGTTCGGCGCCTGGGAAGCGCGAGCGTATTTCCGGCAGGAATGCGGCAATCGCCCAGATCGCGGCTTTCTCATTTGGCCGATAGTCCATCTGGCCGGTAAAGACGAAATGCGGGCCTTCGCGCGATGCGATCTCTGGATGCGGCGCGACCATTGAAGGATCGAAATATGCCGCATCAATCCCATTTCCAATCGACCGAATATGCGTGTCCACCGCATTGCGAAGGCGACATTGCAGGACCGATTTTTCGTTCTCTGAGATCAGGATTGTCGCATCGGCACGGTGCGCCAGACGTTCCTCTTCGACCGCCAGCAAGCGCCCTTCGCGCCGGTTGATCCAGACGCGCTCTCCCGCAGCAGCGTAATCCTCGAACTTGACCGAATCGACATCGCACAGGTCGATCACCACCCGTCCAGTGAAATCATCTGGAACATACTGTCCCATCTGACCCGAGAAGATCACGATGGTTTCGATGTCGCGGTGGGCGATTGATTGGCGGACCCATTGCTCCAGCGCGTGGCTGTGAAACGCGGTGAGGCTGACAGGCTTGTCGCTCAGCACAGCTTCTGCACCTGCCAATGCCAGCGGTTTGCGCCGATCGACCAGGCAATAGCTGGCTGCCAAGTGCACCAGCTCGCATTCGGCGGCGCGATCCTTCGCATTCTCCGCAAAGCATCCGACATGGACCGGGGCGAGCGTTGCGAGGTGATTCAACAGGTGATGCGCGCGAATCTTGTCCCCGCGATCGGGCGGAAACGGGATACGGTGCGCCAGGAACAGGATATCGCCCATCAACCCAGCCCGCGCGCGATGTGAGGGCCGATCAGGTTTGCGAGCGGCAATGGCAGCTTCTTCCACAGCGCGATCTTGGCCGAATAGCTCGCGTCGGTTGGATCAAGGTCGCGCGGCTCGCGGTCCGGCGCGTTCCACATGCCATAGGTCAGCGGCTGCGGCTCGAAACCCCAGTTCTTCTTGTAATTGAACGGACCGCTTCCGGTCTTGGAGCGCCCGAAGTCGAACCGCGACATCCCGCGTCGCCGCGCATGGAGCATAAGTTCGAAATACATGCGTTCATTGGCCTTGAGCGCGCGGGCGGCAAAGCTCCCCCCGCCCCAGAATGGCATCACCGTTCCTTGATGGTAGAAGGACAGAACGCTGGCCACCGGGCTGTCTGGCGAATGGACCGTGAGGATGTCCGAGTTATCCGGAAAGGCATCCAGCATGGCGTCGAACAGGCTGGATGGGAACACCGGAGTACCAAGGCTGTGCACGCTCTGGGCATAGAGTGCATAATGTGCGGCGCGATCAGCCCTATCACGCCCGGTTGTGACGGCCAGATCTGCATCGAGGCTCTTGCGAATGTCGGCGCGTTGCTTGCGCTGCACCCAAAGCAATTGTGCCTCGTCATCTCCGGCCAGATCGGCAGAGAAATTCGCATGGCGATCCGACCAAGTCCGCCAATCCGGCGGTATCGCGCCTCCACGCAATTCGATCGTCGAATGAGAAGTGCGTGACGCCAGCTCTTCGGCCATGCGGCACAGCTCGCAGGCAACTTGGCCATCGTCCGACAGAACGCCGCCGCCCACGCCAAAACCGCTCGAAACCAGAGCGCGGCCAAACAGCGGGGATGCGATTGAGCTAAGCGGCAACCATCCGATTATCGCGCCTAGACGCTCTGCAATGATGCCGGTCGCCTTCTGCCCGGTCCCCGCCTCTACCGCACGCAACCATTGCGGGCGCTGGAAGAGTGATCCTCCACACTCACGTACGAAGCCTTCGATCCGCGCGCATTCGCCCGGGTCGTTCAGGTCAGCAACGACGTATTGCGTCGCAAGAGGATGCAGCGGCGCATTCATGCCGCCTTTTCCTGCAGCAGTTCATGCTCGCGCGCGGCAATCGCATCCATCCGTCCCCAGCGGAAGTCGCGCAGCAATTCGCCCAGCTTGCCTGCCATCTTGTCGAGGTTGGTGTAATGGCGGAAGCGCGAGCGCAGCGGAGCGTTTTCCACCCGTGGTTGATCCGGGTCGATCTCCCACGGGTGAAAATAGAATACTGCGGGGCGCCCTTCGCGCTGGTTCACCTGGTGGATCGCCCAACGCGAAAAGCCATAGGGCAGCACGCGGAAGAACCCTCCGCCGCCCGCGGCGACGCGTCGGCTACCCAGCATGGCCGTAGTAACCGGGATCTCGATGAAATTTGAATCGGCGAGCGGCCGAAAGGCAAAGCGCGGCGCTTCGGGCCAGCCGTAGTGATCATGCACCACCGGGGCGACGCTGGAAGAATAGGCATAACCCTGCTCTGCCAATACCGCATGCGCCCAGGGCGTACGCTGGTCGATCGAGAAGCTGGGGGCTCGATAGCCCAGAACCGGTTGACCCGATGCGTCTTCCAACATCCGCCGCGTCTGCGCCAAGTCCTGAGCAAAGCACTCAGGATCGAGCGTGAACAACCGCGCGTGATCATATCCGTGACTGGCAATCTCGTGCCCGGCATCGACGATCCGGCGTATCAACCGCGGGTGTCGCCTAGCCACCCAGCCCAGCGTAAAGAAGGTAGCTTTCGCATCTGCCCACTCAAACAAATCGAGGATGCGCGCGACATTGCCTTCGATGCGCGAGGCGATATAGTTCCAGTCGCAACGCTCGATAACATTCTCGAACGCGCCGACCTGGAACCATTCCTCGACATCGACCGACAAGCCGTTGACGATGCTGGCAGATAAACTTGTGATGCGCGATTCAGCCATTAGGCCGCCTCGCGCGAATCGTCCTCGAACCACTCGATCAGCATGGTCAGGACATGCCGCAGCGAATGCTCCTGCTCGTCGAGCCGTGCCTCGATGGCTTCGATAGCCTTGCTATCCGTTGGTGCGCCCGCAGCAGCAGGGCGACGAGCAACTTCGGCGACAATGCGCTCAAGCTCGGCAATGCGATTGTCGCGTTCAGCCAACATGGCCCTGACCTTGGCAATTTCCATCGATGCAGGCACCGGAGCGACCCGAGCCGGTGCAGCCGGCCGAGCCTCTTCGCGCACCGGCGCATTTTGCGCGCCATGCTGGGTATCGCCAGCCATTTCGGTGATAACGGCTTCGAGCATTTCGAGCGTAAACTCGCGTCGCTCCTCAACCGCGCCCAGCAGCAGCATACGGTTCATTACCTGGTTGACCCGACGCGGAATTCCGTCGGTTGCAGTATAAAGCGCGCCGAAGAAATTGCTGTCGATCGCCGGATTGCCTTGCCAGCCCACCTGCTCCATCCGGTGGCGAACATAGGCTTCAAGCTCACCTGTGCCCAAGGCATCCAAGTGATGCGAGGCGATAATCCGCTGGCGCAATTGCTCGAGCTCCGGATGGTTGGCGACCAGCGCCCGGAATTCAGGCTGGCCCAGCAGAAGGGTTTGTAGCAGCGGATGCGAACCCAGCTGGAAGTTGGAGAGCATGCGCAGCTCCTCCAGCGCCTCGATGTCTAGGTTTTGGCATTCATCGACCACCAGCAGACAGCGACGACCTTCGCGTGCCTCGTCCTGCAGGAAGCGTTCGATCGCGCCCAGCGCCCCAGCCTTGTCATGCCCTTCGATTGCGAGACCAAAGCTTTGCGCCACGACATGGATCAGTTCTTCTCCATCAAGCGCGCTGGTGACGACCCGAGCCACGGTTAGCTGTGCGGGATCGATCCGCTGCATCAGATGCGCAACCATGGTGGATTTTCCCGCCCCAACCTCGCCGGTGATGACGATAAATCCTTCGCCCTGCGACAGGCCATAGCCGAGATAGGACAATGCCTTCTTGTGGCTGACGCTTTCAAAATAGAAATCGGGATCCGGCGTCAGCTGGAATGGGCGTCCACTCAGGCCATAAAAATGTTCGTACACTGCCTGCCCCCTTTAGAAATCGTAGCGAAGACCGAGCAGCGCCGAAGCTGCCGCTATGTCCTGGTCGGTCACGTCGGATTCAACCCGATCGAGCGAAATCGCCGCTCGCGCCGACAATTTTGAAGTGATTGAGCGGTAATATGCCGCCGATGAGCCATAGGCGGTAACGCGATTGCCACCGTCGAACCCGCTGTCGAACCAGGTGACATAGCTACCGACAGTGAAGCTGTCGTTCTGACCAAGCTGGCCGGTCACCGAAGAGCTGACGTAGTAGCTCTCGTCGACCACCCCGTTGGCGAAAGCCAGCACAGTGCCTTCAGCCGCAATGAACTTGCGCCGGTCATAGCCTGCCCCGATCACCGCGCTGTAGCGGCCCATGCGGCGTGAATAGCTTGCCATTACACCGCGACCACGGAAGGTCGATGAACGGATCGAACCGGCCAGGCCAAGGCAGCTCGCCCCATCCTCGCCAGAAACGCAGCCGCCGAAATCGCCGCTAAACGCGTTGCGGGTGGCCTCGAACTCTGCCGGCAGACCAGCAAGCGATCGCGTCAACACCCCGCCGATACCGGTTACCCCGTCATAGGCGGCGATATTGACCGAGCTGTTGCGGCTGGGAGCCCAGGCAAAGCTGCCGTAATAGGTCGTCGAGGCGTAACGACGGCCGATATGCGCCTCCAGCGAGGTCCGTTGGCTCGGTCGCCACAGCACACCTGCATCCCAGATCAGGCCATCGACGTCGTAAGCCAGCTGGCGCGGTGCGGACTTGTCTGTCACCAGCCGACCGTCGCTCCCGATCACCGGAACTCCGTTGGTGTCACGCAGCGCATCGCGGCTCGAAATCTCGACATCCTCGTACCCAACCCCACCGACGAAGGCGAGCGTTGGGGAAACGGGGATGGTCACATCGGCCCGCACATGCACATCACGCACCCGCTGATCGAGGTTCGAGATATCTTCCTGGAAAGCGCCTGCACCAATGCCAACGCCAATCGGCAGCGGCTCGCCTGGCTTGGTCGCCAGGTGCACCTCCCCCTGGTAGGTTACGCTTTCGTCGAACACGTCGAGCAGCGCGCCCCCGGATGGCGTGACGATGGCATCGGGCGATTCGACCCGCGTGTATCCGACACGGCCCAGGGCATTGAGCTGGACATCGCCCAACTGTGTATGGACGTTGGGACCGGCATAGGCCGAGTAGATCCGGCTTTCGGAATCGTCGGTGACCAGGGGATTGGTCGATGTACCGCCGCTGCCATCTATCCGCGTGCGGCTCGCAAGCGCCCCAGCTTCCAGCGTCAGGGCCTGCGGAACCACCGAAAGATAGCCGCGTGCAACCCCGCTGATCGTGTCGGAATCGAGCGCATCGTTGCCGTACCCGATATTGCGCTCATACCGCACGGACACCGACACCGCGCTGTTCTTGCCGGTCGCAACCGCATCGACTCCCACGGCAACCTGCGTATAGGTCAGCACATCGTCGCCCGGCGAAAGCTCGGCCTGGAGGATCTGCGACACCTCGATATAGGGCGAAACGTCGACGCGGCGGCCCTCCGGGCCATCCTTCGCCTGCGCAGGCGCAGCAATCGCTGCCATCGCAACCAGGGCTACCTGGGTGATTTGGGTGATACGCATGGCGTCAGCTTCCATAGCCTTCGTAGGCACCGAACGTGCGGCCCGATGGGCTGAATTGCGTTGCGTTGAGCAGCAGCTTGATTTCCGGGCAGGCCGAAAGAAGCTGGCAGGCGTCTTCCAGCGAACTTTGCCCGGTCATATCCGCCCGCGCGACCAGCAGTGCCTGGCCGACATGCTTGGCCAACTCTGCTGCTGGTGACGCCGCCAATGCCGGAGGCGTGTCAAAGATCAGGACGCGATTGGGTGCGCCCTGCGTCAGCCGATCGAGCAATTCGCCTGTCCGTGCGCTTGCAATGTATTCGGCATCATTGGTGGTGCTGCGCCCCGCGGGCAGGATGAACAGCCCGCGAATATCGGTCGAGACCACCAGGCTTTCCGGCGCAATCGAAGGATCGGCCAGAGCGTCCATGAACCCGCGTCCGGCGTCAAAGCCAAGCACACGCGGAACCGAAGGATTGGCGAAATCGGCATCGACCAGCAGAACCTCGATATCGCGCTCGGCAGCCATCGAGATTGCCAGGTTGATCGAGCAATAAGTCTTGCCTTCACCCGGATGCGGAGAGCAAACCAGGATGCGCCGAGCCAGCCCGCTTTCAGACTTGCGCGCATCGCCCAGCAAGTCGCGCTTCACGATGCGGAACTCTTCGAGCAATGCCGTGACCGGGCCATCGGGATCGATCATGCCATTTTCGCGCATGCGGTCGCGGTCGAGCCGGACCGAACTGCCAGAGAACCCGACCCTGCCATGCTGCGGCTGTGTCGGGCTTGGAGTTGGCCGGTCCGGTACCGTCTGTTCCTGTGCGATCGGGGTTCGCGGCGGAGCGGGTGGCTTGGGGGCATCTTGCACCGGCGCACGCGGCAAGTCGCGTGGCGGAGCGACGGGCTTCAGTGCATCGAGCCCAAACGCGCCGCTGGCACGCTCGAACAGCGAGCTCCCAGCCTCAACCGGCCTGGCATTGTTCAAGGGGATTCTGCTTTGTTCACTCATGGCCTGCCCCTCACACCACGCTTCCGACCTGGATGAATTCGATGGCAAGCAGGATCACGAAGACCCCGCCCAGCGCAGCGGTTGCGCCGTAGAATTGCTTCAGTCGCTTGGCCTGCAGCGCCTTGGCGCTGTCCTTCACGGTCATGGAAATCGTCCCGATCACGGGCAGGTCCATCACTCGCTCAAGCTTGCTTGCAGTGCT
>SBHJ01000246.1 GCA_006226465.1 Alphaproteobacteria bacterium
ATGTGGCGCCCTCCAAGCGCGCCCGTAGCTCAGCTGGATAGAGCACCAGACTACGAATCTGGGGGTCGGACGTTCGAATCGTTCCGGGCGCGCCATTTCACCGCTGACTGCGGATTTGCCTTTCCAGCCGATTTACGCAAATGACCCTGCCAAGCGGTTAGGAACAGGAGTGCCTGGATGAGCTGTGATCATGAAGCGGAGGATGACAACCCGCTGGGTAAGCCCGATGTGCCCGATCATGTGCAGGATGCGATCAGGACGCTGATCAAATGGGCGGGTGATGATCCGGCGCGTGAGGGTTTGCTCGACACGCCAAAACGGGTCGGACGGGCCTGGCTTGAATATTGCCAGGGCTATGGCGAGGATCCTGCAATCCACCTTTCCCGCCAATTCGAGGAAGTGGGCGGTTATGATGAGCTGGTCTTGCTCAAGGACATTCCGTTCCAGAGCCATTGCGAGCACCATATGGCGCCGATCACCGGCAAGGCCGCGATTGCCTATATGCCGCGCGACCGGGTGGTGGGCATTTCGAAGCTCGCGCGCGTGCTGCACGGTTTTGCCAGACGGTTGCAGATACAGGAGCGCCTCACAGCAGAGGTGGCCCAATGTATTTGGGATAACCTTGAACCACACGGTGTCGCGGTTGTTATTGAGGCTCAGCACGGCTGCATGACGGGGCGGGGCGTCAGGACGCCCGGCGTTAACATGGTGACCAGCCGCTTGCTTGGCTGCTTCCTCGATGATCCCCGCAGCCGCAAGGAAGTGCTCAGCCTGATGGGATATGGCTGATTATCGCGGATAACGATCTTGGCTGACGACTTGAAATTGGTGATGACCAAGGCCGATCTGGCCGCGTTCTTCGTCCAGGCTTTTGCGGGCAACATGTCCGATCCGGACGAATTCGAGGTGCTGGAGCCCGGTTTCCTGCGCATGAAGCTTGAACCGCACGAAAGCATGCTGCGGCCAGGTCGGCTCGTTTCGGGACCCACGCAGATGGGGTTGGCGGATCGGGCAGCCTATGCCGTTATCCTGGCGCATATCGGTCCGGTGGCGATGGCGGTGACCAGCAACCTCAACATGAGCTTCTTGCGTGGGGTGAAGTTCGAGACATTTTATGCCGATGCGCACTTGCTCAAGCTAGGCCGCAGGCTGGCAACCGTGGATGTGCGGATATGGCAAGGCGAGCCAGGCAATGTCGCCGCGCAATCGACCGTGACTTACGCGATTCCGGCCAGCTAGCGATCAAGACAAGAAAGGGCGCCCAGTTTCCCACCGGGCGCCCTTTCCATTTCTTGCTTGTAGGTAAGGTCTCAAAGTTGCTCGAGCATATGCTCCGCGCTGGAGACCGAAAAATCGCCCGGCGCCTCGACGTTGAGTTCAGTCACCACACCATCTTCGACGATCGCCGACCAACGCTGGCCGCGTTGGCCCAGGCCGAACGCGCTGCCATCCATCGTCAGGCCCAGCGCTTCGGCAAAATCGCCATTGCCGTCTGCGAGCATGGTAATGTCGCCGGAACCCGATGCCTTGTTCCAGGCACCCATCACGAAGGGATCGTTGACCGCCGTGCAGGCGATTTCGTCAACGCCCTTGGCCTTGAGCTCCGCAGCATTGTCGACATAGCCGGGCAGGTGGCGAGCCGAGCAAGTGGGGGTGAATGCGCCCGGTACCGAGAACAGGGCTACCTTTTTGCCAGCGAAGTAGTCGGCCGAACTGACCTGTTCCGGCCCCGCTTCGGTTGCCTTGACCAGTTTCACTTCGGGCAGCTTGTCGCCAACGGATATCGTCATCGTGTATTTCCTTTCGAGCTGTCAGGCCTTGCAGCCAGACATAGTGACAAGTGATCGCCGCGCAAGCAGGCTGGTAAATTTCGCTTCACTTTAGAAATTTAATTCCGGGTAAACGGAGTGGTGCACCTTCCCATCGTGGCCAACCGGTCGCGTTTGGGAGACAAAACAGATGGGCAGATCATTCAGGGGTATCGCGGCGGCCACAATGGCGCTTGCAGCAATGGCAATTCCGCAAGCAGCAATGGCCGGCGATCCGGTGAGTGCCAATGCAGAAAATATCCGCAAGCTCGACATCATGTTGATGGTGACATCGCTGCGATGCCGCACCGGCCCGGATAATTTCCAGGCAGACTACCTCAACTTCTCGAAAGCCCATGTTGGCACCATGCGAAGCGCTGCGTCCTATCTGACTGCCGACCTGACACGGCGACAAGGGAGCGCCAAGGCAAAGCGTGCGCTCGACAAGATGAGCGTCAGCATGGCGAACAGCTACGGAGTTGGGCACCCTTGGCTTGGATGTGCGGAGCTCAAGCAAGTCACGCGCGAATTGGCCAAGGAACGCAGTGTGGCGCGATTGTCCGAAAGGGCGAACGAGCTGCTGGCCAGCCGCCCTACGGGATATCTGGCATCTCGCTGAGGTGTCATGGCGGGATAACAACAAAATCCAGGCACACGGCGCATTTGCCCTGGCGCCGGACGTGAGGGGCGTCGCCAGTGCGGCGCCCCATTTACATGCATTGATTATCGATTCCGACTTAAGGATATAAAGATTACTTTATATTTGCCTTGTGGCCGACCTGCCTGTAGAGGCGCGCGCATGAATTGAGGCCACGCTGGTTCCGGTGTGGCCATTTGCCGTATCTCAGGAGACCGACGTGGCCGAAGCCAAACAGGATTACATCGTCAAGGATATTGCGCTCGCAGAGTTCGGGCGTGACGAAATCGCTATCGCCGAAACCGAAATGCCGGGCCTGATGGCGCTGCGCGAAGAGTTCGGTGCTGCCAAGCCGCTGCGCGGAGCGCGCATCACAGGCTCGCTTCATATGACGATCCAGACTGCGGTTCTGATCGAAACGCTGGTGGAACTGGGCGCGGATGTGCGTTGGGCAACCTGCAACATTTTCTCGACCCAGGATCACGCCGCTGCGGCCATTGCGGCAGCTGGCATTCCGGTGTTTGCGATCAAGGGCGAAAGCCTGGCCGATTACTGGGATTATGTCGGCAATATCTTCGATTGGACCAGCGAAGACGATCCGGACCTCACCGCTAATATGATCCTGGACGATGGCGGCGATGCGACAATGTTTGCGCTGTGGGGTGCGCGGCTCGAAGCGGGCGAAACCATGCCCGAGCCGACCAATGAAGAAGAAATCGAGATGCAGCGGGCGCTCAAGGCCTTCATCGCGAAGAATCCCGGCTATCTCACCGCCTCGGTCAAGAACATCAAGGGGGTTTCGGAAGAGACCACCACGGGCGTGCATCGCCTCTATCACATCGCCAAGAACGGTCGCCTGCCTTTCCCCGCGATCAATGTGAACGACAGTGTGACCAAGTCGAAGTTCGACAACCTGTATGGTTGCAAGGAATCGCTGGTTGACGCGATCCGCCGTGCCACCGACGTGATGTTGGCCGGCAAAGTGGCCTGCGTCGCGGGCTTCGGCGATGTCGGAAAGGGCAGCGCAGATTCGCTGCGCCAGGGCGGCGCGCGCGTCATGGTGACCGAGATCGACCCGATCTGCGCGTTGCAGGCGGCAATGGAAGGCTACGAAGTCGTCACCATGGAAGAAGCGGTCAAGCGCTGCGACATTTTCGTCACGGCAACCGGCAATGAGGACGTGATCACCGCCGAGCACATGGCAGCGATGAAGCCGATGAGCATCGTCTGCAACATCGGCCACTTCGATAGCGAAATCCAGATCAACGCGCTCAAGAACTATGCCTGGAAGGAAGTAAAGCCGGGCACCGACCTTGTCACGTTCCCCGATGGCAAGCAAATCATCATCCTTGCGCAAGGCCGCCTGGTGAACCTGGGTTGTGCCACCGGCCACCCCAGCTTTGTGATGAGTTGCAGCTTCACAAACCAGGTGCTGGCGCAGATGGAGCTATACGAACGCGGACATGATTATTCGAAGGAAGTGCATATCCTGCCCAAGCATCTCGACGAGAAGGTGGCGGCATTGCACCTCGAAAAGCTGGGTGTCCAGCTGACCGAGCTGAGCAAGAAGCAGGCCGATTATATCGGTGTCCCACAGCATGGGCCGTTCAAGTCCGAACACTATCGTTATTGATCGGTTGAGGCGGATCGCCTCAATTCGCCGATGAAAATGCAAAAGCCCTCGCTATTGCGGGGGCTTTTCGCTGTCGCAGCCATTGCATCGAGGGGCTGCGACGCATAGCTGCAACATCATGGAATTCACGCCCACCGCGCTTGCCCTGATCGGTCTGTTGTTGGCCGCATGGACTGTTGGCGCCGCCGTGATGATGATCCGTGCGGCCGGGCGCGCACGACGGCTCGATGCGTTGCGCAAGAACCTGCGCAAGGTCAGCCGCTTGCTGGACGATGCTCCTACGGTCCCAATGCTAGTGCGTGCCGATGGACGGATTGAGGCTCCTGCAAAGCTGGCCAAATGGCTGGGGCTGGAGACAGTGCCACAATTCCTCAGCGAGCTTGATGCGGGGGCGGGCCAGGGATTGTCGCGCGAGCAGCTGCAAGAACTGACCCAGAAGATCAAGGAAACGCAAAAGGCCGCCTCGCCCTTCCGCATGGCGATCACGCCACCAGGATCGAACCGCAGCCTTACCCTGCGCGGCACCATTGCCGACCCGGCCATCTCGCCGGGCGGCGCGGCATTGGTCTGGGTGTTTGATTATTCCGAAAGCGAGAACGAATTGGTCGGTCTGCGGAACGAGGCAGCGCGCGCCAAAGGGGACTTCACGGCGCTGGTCGGGCTGATTGAAGCTGCTCCCATGCCGATGTGGTTTCGCATGCCCGATGGTAAGCTACGCCTGGTTAATCGAGCTTATGTCGAAGCGGTTGGCGCAGACAGCGCCGAACAGGTCATAGCGGACCAGACTGAACTCCTCGAAGATATCGATGGCCTGAAGCCGGCGCAAATCGCACGGCAAGCATCGCAGCAAGGCTTGCCGGCGGAACGTGTCGTTCCCGCCACCGTGCTGGGCCAACGGCGCAGTTTTAGGGTCAGCGACCTGCCGCTCGGTAAGGAAGGTGTCGCCGGATATGCGGTCGATATCGAGGAAATGGAGCAGCAGGCGAGGGAATTTCGCGCCTTTCGCGAAGCGCAACGCACTATGCTCGACCAGCTTTCAAATGGCGTGGCACAGTTCGATTCCAACGAGCGTCTGATATTCGCCAATCGGCCCTTCCTGCGCCAATTTGAAATGTCCGCCACCGCGATTAGTGATGCGATTCCTTTCGACCGCTTCCTGAGCGACGCGCGGGATAAGCGCCGTACTCCTGAGGTACGCGATTTCCCAAGCTGGCGGAGCGAACACGTCGCTTGGTTTGCGGGGCAAGACACCATCGAGGAAGCTTGGCCGTTGTCTGGCGGTACACATTTGCGGATTGTTGCCCAACCAATGCCCGATGGCGGGTTGGTCATGATTGCCGAAGATCGGACCGAACAATTGGCCATATCGGCCACGCGCGACACGCTCCTGCGGACCCGTACTGCAATGCTCGATAGCTTGTTCGAGGCCATGGCGGTTTTCGCGCCCGATGGCTCGCTGCAATTGTGGAACCGCAGTTTCGCCGGAACCTGGGGTCTGCAGGAAGAACAACTGGATTCGCACCCCTCTGCCGATGAGTTGCTCAAGCTGATCGCGCCCAATCTTGCCAAACCGGCCAAGGCAAAATCGATAGGTGAGATTATCCGCGCGGCCACGCTCGATCGCAAGGAAAGCGTCGGGCGGATCGAGCTCGCAGACGGGCGTACGCTGGAATTTGCCGGTGTTCCATTGCCGGATGGCAACGGCTTGCTGACCGTGCTCGACATAACCGACTCGCAGAAAGCCGAGAATGCTTTGCGCGAGCGCAATCTTGCGTTGGAAGAGGCCGATGCGGTCAAGACCCGTTTCCTCGCCAATATGTCCTACGAATTCCGCACGCCGCTGACCTCAATCGGCGGCTTCGCCGAACTGATCCAGAGTGGTGCGGCGGGCGAAGTTTCGCCGCAGATCAAGGATTATACCGACGCAATTCTGGAATCGGTCGCCAGATTGACCGAACAGGTCGAAAACGTGCTCGACCTATCGCAGAGCGAAGCCGGGTTGTTGCCGCTCAACATGGAACGGGTTGAGTTGCTGCCCTTCGTGACCGAGGTGGTGCGCAGCCGCGAACAGGCGATCCTCCAGGCAGGCTTGTCGCTCGACCTCCGAGGTAATTCGGGCGGGGCGGTGGATGCGGACAAACGGCAGCTGGCGCGCGCCATCGGACACCTGCTCGACAATGCCATTGCGGCAACGCCCAGGGGTGGCAAGGTCCTGGTTGATCTTGCCAAGAGCAGGAACGGCGCCCGGATCGTGATTTCGGACAATGGCGCAGGAATGAGCAGCGAGGAACTGGCCCGCGTGCTGGGAGGGTTGGTTGAGGGCTCAAACGGTATGCTCGAACGACGCCAAGGGCTTGGTATTCCGCTCGCCCGCCAGCTAATCGAGCAGCATGGCGGGACGTTGACGATGGAAAGCGAAGTGGGCGCGGGAACAACCGCGATCATCCATCTGCCGTGAAGCTCGACCTGCCTAATCTAGCAGGGATGGAGGCATTTGGTGCCCGCATCGCCGTGCAATTGCGCGCAGGCGATGTCGTGGCGCTGTCTGGCGCATTGGGAACGGGCAAGACTACCTTGGCGCGAGCGATCTTGCGGGCATTGGGGCACGAAGGCGAGGTTCCTTCCCCGACATTCACGATCGTCGAGACTTACGATGGGCCGAAATTGCGAATCCCGGTCACCCATGCCGATTTCTATCGGCTCAATCGCCCCGTAGAGGCCGAGGAACTTGGACTGGACGACTATCGCGAAGGAGCGGCCCTGATTGCCGAATGGCCCGACAAGGCCGGCGGCTTCGAACAGGAACCACAATGCCTATCGATCAAGCTGGAATTTGCGGATGAAGGTCGCGTGGCAATTGTCGAAAGCGGCGCAGACTGGCAAGGGCGCATGCCATGAGCCAGTTGCCGAGTGGGTTGGAAGATTTCCTCGAATCAGCGGGTTGGGGCGACGCTGCGATCGACCCCATCCCGGGCGATGCTTCGTTCCGGCGCTATTTTCGCATCGCGCGCGACGGCGAGCGAGCCATGCTGATGCATGCCCCACCACCTCATGAGGATCCGGTGCCTTTCCTCAACGTCGCGAGCTGGCTGATCGAACATGGCCTGCGTGCGCCCGAAATCTATGCTGTCGATGCTACGCGGGGCTGGGTGCTGCTGGAAGATTTCGGGAATGATCGGATGCGCGATTGGCTCGACATCAATCCCGACGGCGAACAAGCCGCTTATGAAAGGGCGATCGATGCCTTGGTGGAATTGCACCGCAAACCTGCAGGACCTTTCGCGCCCTATGACATGGCCGCGTACCAGCGCGAGGTTGGCCTGCTGACCGAATGGTATTGCCCAGCGATGGGGCTGGAAGTGGACGAGGCCGATTTTATCGCTGCCTGGAACCAGGCGTTGTTCCCCTTGCTTGCGCGCCAGAACCCCGGCGTGACCGTTCTGCGCGACTATCATGCCGAGAACATCATGCTGTTGGGCGATCCGCGCGACAACGCGCTGCAAGGCCTGATCGACTTCCAGGATGCGCTGGTCGGCCATTCCGCCTACGACCTCGTCAGCCTGCTGCAGGATGCGCGGCGGGACGTATCGCCCCAACTGGAGCGAAAAATGCTCGATCGTTATGTTGCGGCGAGCGGCGCGGGACCAGAGTTCGAAGCGGACTATGCTTTGCTTGGCGCGCAACGCAACGCCAAGATCGTGGGCATCTTTACGCGGCTTTACAAGCGCGACGGCAAGCCGCGCTATCTCGATTTCATCCCGCGCGTATGGGAGGCAATGGAGCGCGACCTGGCGCATCCCGCACTAGGGCCAGTAGCGCGCTGGTTCGATGCCAATATCCCGCGACATTTGCGTGAACAGCTTGGGGGCAGGGTGGAGTGACCAAGCTTGCCTCCGATACCGCGATGGTGATGGCCGCAGGACTAGGCAAACGTATGCGGCCGCTCACCGCTGCCCAGCCCAAGCCCATGGTTCGTGTCGCGGGAAAGCCGCTGATCGATCACTCGCTCGATCGACTGGCAGATTCCGGCGTGGCCAGGGCTGTGGTCAATGTCCACTATCTCGCCGATGCTCTTGAGGCACACCTCAAGAGCCGCAAGTCGCCGCAAATCACCATTTCGGACGAGCGCGAAGAACTGCTCGAAACCGGTGGCGGAATGATCAAGGCCTTGCCTCTGCTGCCCGATCCATTCTTCTGCATTAATGCCGACAATATCTGGCTCGATGGACCGCGCGACGCATTTCATGAATTGTCGCGAAGGTGGGATCCGGCGGAGATGGATGCGCTACTGTTGGTGGTACCGCATTCGCGCGCAATGAATTTCAACGGCAAGGGCGATTTCCGGATGGACCCCGAAGGGCGGCTAACCCGTCGCCAGTCAGGTCGAATCGCACCATTTATCTACACGGGGATTCAGCTGGTCTCGCACCGTCTGCTGCGTGACGCGCCCGAAGGGAAATTTTCGACCAATCTGCTGTGGAACCGCGCGATCGAGGAAGGGCGGCTCTTCGGCGCATCATTCGCGGGCCAATGGTTTGAAGTCGGCACGCCACAGGCGATTGCACCGACCGAAGAAGTGCTGGGGCGTGGATAGGGCGGGGCACCCCAGCGTCTATTCGATTGCCGCGCATCGCGGGTTTGCCGACGCGCTGATTGCAGGCCTGGTCCCGCGCTACTTCGATCCCGATTTCGGGCTTTCGCGGTTGACCTTGCTTCTGCCGTCAAGCCGCGCCGCACGAACAGTCAGCGAGGCATTCATTCGGCAGTGTGGAGTTTTGGGCATCAAAGGCCTGTTGATGCCCCGCATGGCGATGGTTGGCGACCTGGATCTCGATGAGACGCTTGGTCCGCTGCTCGATCCCTTGGGCGCGAGCGAGATTCCTCCTGCGGTGGACCCGACCCGGCGTTGGCTCGAACTGGCGGAACTGCTCCGACAGGAAATGGAAACCGACAAGCGGCAAATGCCCGGCAGTGCCGGACTCTTGCGCCTGGCGCGCGAGACCGCCGCGACAATGGACCGATTGCTGGTCGAAGACGTTGCCCCGGACGAATTGTTAAGTGAGCGGGTCATGGATTTGCTTGCTGGATCCTTGTCAGAGCATTGGCGCGGCAGCATTCGCCTGTTCGCGCGCGTGCAGGCGCGATGGCGGGCGCGATTGGCGGAAACCGGCGAGATCGATTCTGCCTCCCGCCGTAATTTGCTATTCGATCGTGCGGCCCGTCGCTGGCGCGAAGAATCGCCGCAAACGCCTATCGTTGCCGCAGGTGTAACAAGTGCGGCACCCGCCCTGGCGCGCATGCTGCGCGTGATAGCCGACCTGCCAAACGGAGCGGTTATCCTGCCCGATCTGGACCTTGCGATGGATGACAAGGCTTGGAAGGAGCTGGGTTTGGCTGGGCATGCAGATGGGCCCGGCGATGCGGCGTTCGGCCGTGGCGATGTGGTGACCCACCCGCAATATCACCTCAAGCTACTTCTCAACCGGATGGGTGTGAACCGTGCGGAAGTCATGCCCTGGCACCGCAAGGGCATCTCCGCTGCGCCGCCCGAACGTAGCCATGCAATCTCGGCGCTGTTTCTTCCGCCTGAGGCGAGCAAGGAGTGGGTCAGCCTCCCTGCAGAAAAACGCCGCCTTTCGGACGTTCGGTTGATCACAGCGCCCAATGGCGAAGCCGAAGCACAGGCAATTGCCGTGCTGGTGCGCGAGGCGCTTGAAACCCCGGAAAAGCGGGTGGCATTGATCACGCCCGATCGCGTGCTTGCGCAGCGCGTGGTTCACCATTTGGAGCGGTGGAATATCGCGGCGGACGATTCCGCAGGCAGGCCGCTCAACCTCACCGTCGCCGGACGGATGATGTTGCAACTGGCCGAGTTGGTGAGTGAGGAGCTGGCTCCGGCTGCACTGATCGCTGCGCTTTCGCACCCGCTGGTCCGACGCGAAGACAACAGAGGCGCATGGCTTGAGAGCTTGCGCGCGTTCGAGCGGCAATTGCGCGGCCCGCGTCCTGCGCCCGGTTTGGCGGCCTTGCGCGAGATAGCCGATAAGGCCGGTGTTGCCGACTGGTGGACCGGTGTTGAGCCGATGCTGGCCGGTCTCACCGATAAGACCGACAACCTCGACCTGGCCGATGCGCTGGACTTGCTCGCGGGGACTGTCGAGCAACTTGCCGGCGAATTTGTATGGGCGCAGGAAGACGGGCGAGCTCTGGCGCGCTTCGTTGAGGACTTGCGCTTGCATGCGCGCGAAGCGGGAACGAGGATCGTCGCACGCGATCTTCACGCTGTGCTGCGCGATGCGATGGAACAGGTGGCTGTGCGCCCTCCTTATGGTGGGCATCCGCGCGTGGCGATCTACGGCCTGCTCGAATCGCGCATGACACGGGCGGATTTGGTAATTTGCGGCGGGCTCAACGAAGGCACATGGCCGGGCAAGCCGGGCGCCGATCCCTTGCTGGCACCTGCAATACTCCGCGCGCTTGGGGTACCGGGTTCGGATTTTCGCATCGGCCTGTCTGCACACGATCTGGCCGGAGCGCTTGGCGCACCCGAGGTGGTGCTCAGCAGGGCACAAAGGGACGCAGAGGGCCCGACGATTGCCTCGCGTTTCCTGTTGCGCGTCCAGGCGCTGTTGGGCGAGGATTTGATCGAAAGGCACCGTGAGAGGTCCATTCCCTTGCTGGCAAGAGAGCTGGATACCGTGCGCGAAAGCCGACCGGCCAAGCGCCCCAGGCCGCGTCC
>SBHJ01000036.1 GCA_006226465.1 Alphaproteobacteria bacterium
GCATTGGCCACGCGCACTTCGGGCGCGCTGGCAATCGCACGCTCAACCAGGCTTGCGAGCAGCGGATCGTTGAAACTGTTCCACCACGCGAGATCGACGGGTGCGGTGGCAGCCGGTTCGATCCAGGCCGGTGCAGCTGTGCTTTGCGGCGCAGAGTAGTCCGGCCCCACTGTGCATCCGGCAAGCGCGATCAAAGGTAGGAAGAGAAAAATGCGCATCGCGCTACTCCATTCGTGCTCTGAACAGCCATGCCGATGCGCTGAGCGTGACTATCGCAATCAGCACGACCGGCCACATCCAACTGATGACGGCGGAAAGCGGCATGGCTTTGAGGAAGATACTTTGGGCAACAGGCAGGAAATACATCGCCGGATTGGCGTGGTTCAGCACCTGCAGCCATTCGGGCATATTTTCGACCGGGGAAGCGAACCCGGAAAGCATGATGATCGGTATCGTCAGCAGGAAAGATCCAAGGAAGGCCTGCTGTTGGGTTCGCGAAAGAGATGAAACAAACATTCCAACACCGATCAAAGCTATGTTGAAGACTATGAGAGCTGCAAAGAATACTGCGTATGACCCTCTGAAGGGCACGTCGAAAATGAGTTGTGCTGCGGCAATGAAGATCGCGCCGTTGAGTAGACCAAATCCAAGCGCCGGTAGCATCTTGCCCAAGAGGATTTCGTGCACCCTAAGCGGCGAGACCATCAGCTGATCGAAGCTACCAAGTTCGCGCTCGCGAGAAATGCTGAGGCCGGTAACTGCAATGCTGGTGATTACGCCTAGCATGACGATCAGCGAGGGGAGGTTGAACCAGACGAAATCGAGGCTGGGATTGTAAAGATTGGTTACGCGCAATCCCTCAGGCTCGGGCAAATTGCTGACCTGCGCACCGATCCCGCTTGCGACACGGGTGACATAAGCCGCCACGATCTGCGCAGCATTGGATCGCCTCCCATCCAGTACAACTCCGATCTCAGCCGATTGACCACTTGCCATGCGGCGATCGAAATCCTGTTCGATCACAATCGCTGCGATTACATCTTGGTCCTCGATAGCTTGCCGCAAATCTTCTGGCGAGTGCAGCACCTCGATCCGCTTGAAGTTGGGGCTGCCATCAAGCCGCTGGACCAGCTCCTGGCTGTATCGTCCGCTGCTCATGTCGTAGAGGCCTAAGTCGATGTTCCGCACCTCCAGCGTTGCTGCGTAGCTGAACAGGAACAGTTGGAGCAGCGGCGGCAGGAACAATCCCATCCGCGCTTTCGGATCGCGGACCAGTGCCCAGAATTCCTTGATCGTTATCGCCTTCAGCCGCCCCATCAGTCGAGGCTCCTGCGTGTCGTTCGATAGGCAAGCAGAAAGAACAATGCCCCGAATGTCAGCATCGCTGCGATATTCCGTGCGAACATGCCCCAGGCATCGCCCGCGATGAAAACAGTCTGGAGTGGTGGGATGAAATAACGCGCTGGAACGAGATAGGTCACGGCCTGGATCATCCTGGGCATCGATGAGATCTCGAAGATGAAACCGGACAGCAGGAAACTGGGAAGAAATCCTGAGAACAAGGCCGCCTGGCTTGCAACGAACTGGTTCTTGGTTGCCGCCGAAATGAACAGGCCGAGGCCCAGTGCCGGGACCAGGAATGCCGAGGCCAGAAGGAACAGCGCAAAGACCGATCCTCTCAGCGGCACCCCAAACACGACGATGCCCAATACGGTGCATAGCGCCATCGAACCCATGCCCAGCACGAAATAGGGAATCAGTTTGCTTGCAATGAATTCGGTCATGCTGATCGGCGTCGCCATCATCGCTTCCAGCGTACCGCGTTCCCACTCGCGCGCCACCACCAGCGCGGTCAGCAGTGTGCCGATCATGGTCATTACGATGGTGATCGATCCCGGGATCAGGAAGAACCGGCTTTTGAGCTCGGGGTTCCACCAATATCTTGTATTGACCGTGACGGTGGGGACGCCTGGAGCCATGCCCTGTTGTTCAACCCAGGTGCCATAGATTCCCTGGACATAGGCCGCCGCGAAATTTGCGGTATTGGGCTGCGACCCATCGGTCGCCACCTGGATCGGCAGGGGTGCGCGGCGATCGATCGAGGCACCGAAATCCTGCGGAATGACGATCATCGCCCGAATGCGATTGGCGACCATTCGATCGCGAAGCGGCTGGACGGTAGGACTCTCTTCGATTTCGAGGTAAGGACTGGCCCGGAGAGCCTGTGCGAGCGAATTGGCCTGTGGGCTGCTATCCTGCACCACCATTCCAACGCGGATGGAGTTGGCATCGAGCGAAACGCCAAATCCGAAAATGAACAGCAACAGAATTGGCAATACGAATGCGATCAGCAGTGTCGAAGGATCGCGGACGATCTGTACCGTTTCCTTGCGGATCAGCGCGGCTAGTCGGCGGCGATCCAGACGAGCGAGGTTACCGCTCATGCCGCCTTCCTCGGATTCTTGGTGTCGACGTTGGATGCCTCAATCAGCGCAATGAACGCGTCTTCCATCGTCGGATCGCTAAGGCCCGCGATGCGGCTTGCCTGCGCCTTCAGGTCATCGGGTGAACCCGTTGCGATCTGTTCGGAGCGATAGATCAGCAAAATGTCATCGCAATATTCGGCCTCTTCCATGAAGTGGGTGGTGACGAGCACGCATACGCCGCGCGAAACGAGGCCATTGATATGGACCCAGAATTCGCGCCGCATCACCGGATCGACGCCCGAAGTCGGCTCATCGAGAAACAGTACCGGCGGTTCGTGCATTACCGCGCAGGCGAGGGCGAGACGTTGCTTGTATCCCAGTGGCAATACACCGGCGTTGGTTCGCAGTCGGCTGCTGAGCTCGAATATATCGACCACCTTGTCGATTGCATCGCGCGCCGCCGCTTTCTTCAAGCCATAGGCACCGGCGAAGAAATTGAGGTTTTGTTCGACCGAAAGGTCGCCATACAGTGAGAATTTCTGCGCCATGTAGCCAAGTGACTGTCGTGCGGCGGGCCCGGCATGTTTGAGGCTGTGCCCGGCGACCGAACATGTGCCAGAAGTGGGCGTTGCCAGCCCGCAAAGCATCTTGAAGGTAGTGCTTTTGCCTGCGCCATTGGGGCCGAGCAGGCCGAAGATCTGCCCAGGCCGGGCTGTGAAGCTGACCTGGTTGGCTGCGGTGAAATCACCATATTTCTTGGTTAGTGCATGAGCTTCAATGGCCGGTACATCGTTGTGGTCGAACCGGGAATAGGCATCGGCCAGGGCGCTTGTACCGCCAGGGCCTCCGCCCAGCACCTCGATAAAGCCGTCCTCCAATCGGGGGGGCAATGGATCAAGGCGAATGCCCGGCAGCGAAGGATGCTCGGATCGGGTCAGAAGGCGGATCGAGCTGCCTTGTATCGTCCCATCCAACACTTCGTTGTCGCCAAGCAATTGGGTCAACAAATGCCGACGGTCCAGCGTGTCGCTACTGGCGTTGAATACTCGCCCTTTCATTCGGTCGGTCAAACCGCTGGGGTCGCCGGAATAGATCAGCTTGCCATCGTTGAGCATGGTCACCGAATCGCATTTTGCAGCCTCGTCGAGATAGGCCGTGGACCACAACACGCCGATCCCCTCTGCGGTCAGCTCCTTGACCATGGCCCACAATTCGCGGCGGCTGATGGGATCGACGCCCACGCCAGGCTCGTCGAGCAGCAGTAGGCGCGGTGTCTTCACCAGCGCGCATGCGAGGCCGAGCTTTTGCTTCATCCCGCCGGAAAGCTTGCCTGCCTGGCGATCCTGGAAGCGCGCCAGATCGGTGAAGTCCAGAAGTCGCCCATAGGTTGCGGGTTTTTCTTCCTTCGAAAGCCCGCGCAGCTCGGCGTAAAGGTCAAGGTTCTGGATGACCGAAAGGTCCTCGTAGAGGCCGAACCGCTGCGGCATGTAACCGAGTTGCTCCAGGTTGGTTCCCGGGGCGCCGCCCAGTACGGCAATCTCACCGTCATTGGCCGCCATCAGGCCCGCAAGGATGCGGATCAGCGTGGTCTTACCCGCGGCATCGGGACCGACCAGGCCTGTGATCTTGCCGGGCGTGATCGTGATATCCACGCCGTCGAGTGCGGTCTGCGAAGCGAAGCGCTTGACCACGCCTTTGGCAATGGCGACCGGATCGATCAATGCTGTCACTCCCCGTGAGCGGTGCGGGCGCCGGGGACGCGGATCGTTACCGGTTGTCCCTGCCGCAAGGCATCGTCCGGGTCGTTCACAATGATCCGCATCGAATAGACCAGGTCGGCACGCAGGCTCTCGGTCTGGACCGATCGCGGGGTGAATTCGGCACGCGGGCTGATAGATCCGATTGTGCCTTTGTAAGTCCTGGGATTTCCGTCAGCGGTAACCTCAACCTCCATGCCCGGGCTTACTCGCCACAGATCGGGCTCTCCGATCCATCCGCGTAGTCGCATCGGGCGATCGATTGCGAGGCTGAGCACGGTCTGCCCCGGCTGGACCACGCCGCCTGGCTCCTGCGCGCGGGTCATGATCACCCCGTCCGATGGGGCGAGCAGAGCAGCATTGCCAATGTCGGTGCGGATCGTGTTGCGCATGGCCTGCACCGAACCGAGTTGCGCGCGCGCGGCTGCAATGTCCTCAGTGCGCGGTCCCTGGCGGACCAAAGACAAGCCCTGGCTGGCCTCAGCGGCGGCGGACTGGGCGCGGCTTAGCTGCGCCACGGTCTGGTCCCACAACGTCCGGCTGATCGCGCCGCTCTCGACCAGGCCCTTGCGCCGGTCATATTCGGCTTGCGCCCGCGCCAGTTCAGCCTGTGCGGCGGAATTGCGCGCCTGCGCCTGCGCCAGTTCCTGCGGACGGCTGCCATTGCGCAACTTAGTGAGGTTGGCTTCTGAAATGCCGATTTGGGCCTCGGCTTCGGACAGTCGGTTGTTGAGCTGGTCGAGATCGAGCCGCGCCAGCACCTGGCCCTCCTTGACGCGCTGGCCTTCCTCAACTGCGATTTGGGCAATCTCGCCGCCGGTTCGGAATGCGAGGTTGACTTCACGGACGTCGACATTGCCGTAGAGCCTGAGCTCGCCCTGGTCGCGCCCGCCGAACAGGCCGAAATACCATGCTCCAACTATCGCCAACACGAGCACCAGGGCGATCGGCATAAGTTTGCGCCGGTCCATAATTCAGCCTTTCACTTCCAGGATTGCGCGGACGTTGGCTTGCAGTGCTTCGTGCAACAACTCGCGTTCGGCAGCGCCCAACTTCTTGATATCCAAAATACGCAGCATCGCAGCGCGCGCCGCCCGCAGTGAGATAACCTGCCCCACGAGGCTCATCGCTATTGCCCGCAGTCGCTTTCCTGACAGGTCAGGGCGTACCCTGCCGATCAATTCGATCATCAACTCTGCCATCGGCTCCATGACTTGACCATAAAGGCGGTCAAAGGCCTCACCCGGCTCTTGCTGTTCGCGGACGATGAAACCGGCCCATTTTTGGGAGCGGTCATCAAGCATCATTTCGGCCATTCCGCCCAGTATCATCAAGACGGCTTCGATTGGCGGTAGGGCGCCGCTTTCCACGGCGCTGCGCGCGGCATTGAGCCGCGGGTGTATGAAACCAGCGATCTGGCCTCCGATATGGTCGGCAGCAGCGAGGTACAGCCCGTGCTTGCCGCCGAATTGATAAGTGATCGAAGACATCGCCGTACCGGCATCCCGAGCGATGGCACGGGTGCTGGCTCCTTCGTAACCGCGATCCGAGAATTGCACGACGGCTGCATCCAGGATGCGCTTTCGGACTGGATCGATTTCAGCAGTGAAGTTTGGTTCGGGCTTTTTCATCAGGAAGACTCAATCTCACTTACCCAATTATTCGTTCGAACGAACGAATGCAAGCAGGATTGCAGGCTATGCATCAACTCTTGCCTGTGCGATCGGAATTGCGCATCAGTCGATACATGCAGTCCTTCGCCCATTATGCATTTAAGGCGCCTCTCAATGCGCAGCAGATCAGGCGGGAATTGCGCGCTTTTCTTTCAGAGCACCTGCCGCAAGGCGATCCGGCTCTAAAGGCCAACTGCTGGATGAACTTCGATCCCCAATTCTCGCGCGAGCTCGGGAAGGCAGGCTACATCGGCATGCTTTGGCCCAAGGAATATGGCGGGCATGAGCGCGACCCGCTTGAGCGCTATATCGTGCTGGAAGAGCTCTTGGCCGCTAGCGCACCGGTCGGTGGACACTGGATAGCCGATCGCCAGACTGGCCCGCTGATTTTGCGCTTTGGAACCGAGGAACAGCGCCGCAAGTACCTGCCCGGAATGGCGGCGGGCGAAATATATGCGTGCATTGGCCTGAGCGAACCCAATTCGGGCTCAGATCTTGCGTCGGTGCGGACTTCTGCGCGAAAGACGGACGATGGCTGGCTGATCAACGGGCAGAAGATCTGGACCTCCGGCGCGCATCACAGCCATGTCATGCTGGCGCTGGTGCGTAGCGAACAGGGCAGCGAACGACAGCGTGGGCTGAGCCAGTTCCTGATCGATCTCGATACGCCGGGAATCACGATCCGCCCAATCGTGGATATGTTCGGTGGACATCATTTCAATGAGGTCTTCTTTGAAGATGCCCTGATCCCGCACGGCGCATTGATCGGTACCGAAGGGGAAGGGTGGAAGCAGGCGACGTCAGAGCTTGCGCTCGAGCGTTCCGGGCCGGAGCGCTATTTGTCGAGCCACGCCCTGTTGGCAGAGTTGATTGACTGCGTTGGCCCAGAAGCAGACCCATTGTTGGTCGCAACAATCGGGCGGCTGGTTTCCGATATGTGGACCCTGCGGCAAATGTCGATGTCGGTTGCGGCAAAGCTTGCTGCGGGCCAAGACCCGATGGTTGAGGCATCAATCGTCAAGGACCTCGGCTGCACGTTTGAGCAGGATTTGCCGGTCGCTGTGCAGGCCGTGGTCGATGCCGATCTGGCCGATGACAGCACCCTGATGCGGATGATGGCGGTGCTGCTGCAAGCTGCGCCCAGTTTTTCATTGCGTGGCGGCACACGCGAAGTTTTGCGCGGGATCATTGCGCGGGGGCTGGGTCTGCGATGAGCGAGAGCCGGACACAACTGACCGAAATGGCGGATGGCCTGTTCGCCGAACTTCGTGGACATGGCTTCGATGCGATCTGGCCGAGGTTGGAGGAGGCTGGCTTTGGCTTGCTCCTGCTTCCTGAAGCGAATGGCGGCTTCGGTGGCGATTTTGGAGATTTGGCTGCGGTGATGCGGCTGGCCGGTTTCCATGCTTTGGCAGCACCGCTGGGCGAGCATATCCTAACTCAGTGGTTGCTGAGCAAGGGCGGCCTTGCTGGAGAAGGCTTCACGGCATTGGCTGGCGGTTTGAGCACGCCGGTCCCGTGGGGCAGGCATGCAAGCAAGGTGCTGGTCCCGGTCGGTGGAGAGCTTTTCCTGGCTAGTGGCGCGGTGACCGAAGGCGCAAGCCCGGTCGGTGAATCGCGTGACACGATCGTGTTCGACATGGATTCCGCTGAATCCCTTGATATCGAGGCGGATCCGCTTGGCTTGATCGCCTTCCTGCGGGTGTGCCAGACTGCAGGTACGCTTGATGCGGCGCTGGCCCTTGCGGTCGATTATTGCAGCCAGCGGGTGCAGTTCGGCCGGACCTTGTCGCAGTTCCAGGCCGTGCAGCACAGTATTGCCTTGCTGGCGAGCGAGGCCGCTGCGGTCAATTGCGCGGCGACCGGCGTTGCCGAAGCGATCGATCGGGGCGATGCTGCTTTTGAAATCGCGGCGGCAAAGCTTCGAACCAACACCGCGATCAAGATCGGATGCGCGCTGGCGCACCAGGTCCATGGCGCGATTGGATTCACGCAAGAATATCCACTCAACGAACTGACCCGACGAATGATGGGTTGGCGCAGCGAGGGCGGGAACGATTCCTATTGGAGCGCGCGGATAGGTGGGCAAGCGATTGCCTGGGGGAGCGAAGGCCTGTGGGAAGAGCTTACTCGCCGAACTGATCCAAGATCATAGGGCTGACCAGTTGTTGCGGACGCGGCATTCCACTGCCACGGTCATCCGATGATTCGCGAACGTTTTGAGCCGATGTCCGGCATCCACAATTTCCGGGACTATGGCGGCTATTCGGTGGCTGACGGCGGGAGAGTCAGGTGCGGGCTGCTTTATCGCTCCGGCCAGCACATGGAAGCAAGCGACGAAGACTTGTCGCGTCTGGACGAACTCGATATTCGCACGGTGATCGATTTGCGCGGCGAGAGTGAACGCAGCAACTTCCCCTGTCGCCGCGCGCCGGATTTTTCGGCCCATGTCATTTTCTACGAAGGCGAGACGACAAGTTCACCACCGCACGAAGCAGCGGGTGCCAGCGGGATGACCCCGCAAATGGCGTTCGACCGGATGAAGGCGGTCTATACCCGCATGCCAGTCAATCCGGCGATGATCGAGATGTTCACCCGCTATTTCAGGGCCATAGACGAGCGCGATGGGGCCAGCCTGGTCCATTGTTTCGCCGGGAAAGACCGCACCGGCATTGCTGCTGCCCTGTTGCTGCATGTGCTGGGCGCACACGAAGATGACATTATGGGCGAATACCTGCTCACCAATCACGCGCCGGGGCGCGAGATATTGATTCGGCAGTCGGTTCCCCGGATGGAGGCAATCTACGGACCGATGGACCCGGATGCGGTGAGCAATCTGATGGATGTCCGGCCCGAATATCTCGACACCTATCGTGCCGCAATTCACCAGCAGCACGGATCGGTGGATCGCTTTATCGCCGAGACATTAGGTGTGGATGAAGCGATGCGGAAACGGCTGCACAACAAGCTCGTGGCGTGACAATCGCGGCGCGCCTTCCCATATAGGCCGACCATCAAGCACCACCTCTAAAAGGTTCGAATTTCATGGCCACCCACCACACCAAGATGCTCATCATCGGTTCCGGCCCGGCCGGATACAGTGCCGCGATCTATGGTGCACGCGCGATGCTTGAGCCAATCGTGGTGCAGGGGCTCCAACCGGGTGGCCAGCTGACCATCACCACCGATGTCGAGAACTATCCGGGCTTCGCAGACGTGATCCAGGGGCCATGGCTGATGGAGCAGATGCAGGCGCAGGCCGAACACGTGGGCACCCGGATGATGTGGGACACGATCGTCGAGGTCGATTTGGACGGCGGCCCTCCCTTTCGTGCGATTGGCGATAGCGGCGACGAATATATCGGCGATACGCTGGTGATCTGCACCGGGGCGCAGGCCAAATGGCTGGGGGTGCCGGGCGAGCAGGAACTGGGTGGCAAGGGCGTCTCCGCCTGTGCGACTTGCGACGGTTTCTTCTACCGTGGCAAAAAGGTTGCGGTGATCGGTGGTGGTAATACCGCGGTTGAAGAGGCGCTCTATCTCACCAATCACTCTGACGATGTGACGCTGATCCATCGCCGCGACGAATTGCGGTCCGAGAAGATCCTGCAGGAACGCCTTTTCAAGAATCCCAAGATCTCGACGCTGTGGAACAAGACGGTCGAGAGCTTCGCGGCCGGTGAGGATGGCACGCTCGGGCACATTGTGCTCAGGGACACCGTGTCGGGCGAAGTTTCGACGCTGGAAGTCGACGGTGCATTTGTCGCGATCGGCCATGCTCCGGCGACCGAGCTGTTCAAGGGCAAGCTCCCATTGGATGGAGGTGGATATCTATTGACCGAGCCGGGCTCACCCAAGACCGAGATCCCCGGCGTTTTTGCAGCTGGCGACGTGACAGACCACACTTACCGCCAGGCAGTGACTGCCGCAGGGATGGGCTGCATGGCTGCGCTCGACGCCGAGCGCTTTCTCGCGGCGCGTGAGGATTGAACGACTGGCCCCGGCCAAAGCCGGGGCCCAGTTCAAAGTTCGATCAGAACACCGCCAATGCGGCGTGAACGATCAGTGCGATGAGCACCAGGCTCGAAAGTACGAACACACTGAAACGCACCATAATTCTGTTCGAAGTTACCTGGATGAGCGAGTGGAGTACGCGCAGGCCAACATAGGCCCAGCCGAGCGTCTCATTCAGCCCGCCGCCCTGTCCGGATACGGCCAGCACGAGCGCCACCGCGTAAAACACCGTCGGCGCTTCATGCAAATGGTTGTAATTATGAGCGATCCACTGGACTTTCGCCGGCAGGATGTTGTCCAGATCCTTGCCGGTGCCGCCGACCAGGTTCTTGGTATCCAGATCAGGCACTTTGCCCATCGCGGGCAGGCGGGTGGCGTACATCCACAGCCACATCACCATGGTCCATGCCGTAAGCGCGACGACAGATTGAAGAATTTCGGTTCCGTTCATGCGACTACTCCCGGATCAGCGAAGGCGGTGAGCATTACCGCACGATAAGCGAGATAAAGCAGCGCGCCAGTCATCGCCAGGAACAGCGCGAACCGCACCATCACGATATTGACGAAGCATTGCCACAACGAATGGACTACGCGCAGTCCGACATAGGCCCATGCAGCGGTCACATCACCCGCAGCAGCGCCCGATAGTGCGATGATGATCACGGCCGGGTAAAAGATTGTCGGCTGTTCCATCAGATGCGAGTAGTTGTGTGATTTCCATTGCACGCTGGGGGGAAGCTGAGCTTCCGAATCCTGTCCGCGCACGCCGCGCGGGGCATTGGCAACATTGATTCCCAG
>SBHJ01000120.1 GCA_006226465.1 Alphaproteobacteria bacterium
TGTAGCAAATCCTCGCCTCGCCCGCCTAGCCCTCGCTCCTGCAGCAGCAGGATCAACTTTGCCGCATCCTGTGCTTGGTTCGCCTCTGCTCCGAACAGGATTGCTGCGCCGGAGACGGGATCCATCGGAAGCGACGCAATCTGCTCGCCTCGCGGTGTGATCCGTCCATCCTCGTCCAGCGCACCAAGTTTACGCAAGGCATTGCGCGCCGTCTCGACTGAGGCAGCTGGCGGTTTATCGAGCCACGCCAGCGATTCGGGATCATTCGTGCCCCATTTGGCAAGACTCAGCACCAGCGGCGCGAGATCGGCAATCTCGATCTCCGGCGGAGCGAACTCGGGCCGGCCCGCGTGCCCGTGTTCCTCCCAAAGCCGATAGGCGACCCCTGGCCCCTGGCGCGCCGCGCGACCTGCCCGCTGCGCCGCTGCGGCCTGGCTGGCGCGACGCGTGACCAGGTGCGTAGTTCCCGCAGCCTTGTCGTATTCGGCGTACCGCGCCAGACCGCTATCGACCACCACCGATACGCCGTCCAGCGTAAGTGAGGTTTCCGCTATGGCCGTGGCGAGAACAATCCGCCGTCGTCCCTGCGGATCGCGCCGAATTGCCGCGCGTTGCCCCGCAGGCTCAACCTGCCCGTGAAGTGGAAGGATCGGCACATCTGGCAAGCGTTCGGCCAGGCGCTCTCGCGTGCGCTCGATCTCGCCGACGCCGGGCAAGAAGGCCAGGATATCGCCTGCTTGTTCGTGCCAAGCCTGCATCACTGACCCTGAAATAGCATCCTCGATGCGCGCTTCGTGCGACGATCCCAACCAGTGAATCTCCAACGGATAGGCCCGGCCCTCGCTCTCGATGACTGGCATATCGTCGCCCAACAGCCGGGCGAACCGTGCCCCGTCGATCGTTGCGCTCATCACCAGCACGCGCAGGTTTTCGCGCAGCACGGCACGGCTCTCCAGCGCCAAGGCCAGACCGAGGTCACTGTCGAGATGCCGCTCATGCGCTTCATCGAATAGAATTGCAGACACGCCCGCCAATTCGGGATCATCGACGATCCGGTTGACGAAGATCGCCTCGGTCATGACCAGTATGCGCGTCTTGACAGAGCTCTTGCTGTCGAGCCTGGTGAGATATCCCACCGTTTCGCCGGGCTTTTCGCCCAGCAGTTCTGCCATGCGCTCGGCCGCCGCACGTGCCGCGACGCGGCGCGGCGAGGTGAGGATGATTTGTCCCTTGCACCATGGTTGATCGAGCAGCGCCGGCGCGACAGCAGTCGTCTTGCCCGCCCCGGGCGGTGCAACCAGCACCGCCGCGCCGCTCCCCGCTAGCGCGTGCCGCAGATCGGGCAGGACTTCGTGGATGGGAAGATCGCTCATGCCCACGCCATGGATCAATTTATCCCATCGGGTAAGGGATATCCCTGGACACCTTGTTGATCGCCTTCAGCGTGTCATCGTCCAGAACCAGGCCTGACGCGGCGAATATCGCGTCGAGTTGCTCGAAGCAGGACACGCCGACGATTGTCGAGGCCACGAAATCGTGCTGCTTCGACCAGGCGACCGCCATGGTGACCGGATCCAGTCCCGCGTCTCTAGCAATTGCTGCATAACGCGCGGTCGATTCGAGCGTGCCATCGTTGACGAAGCGATTGGCCATGGTCGCCTGTCGTCCCTCCATGCCCAGGTAACGCGTGAAGCGGGCGCCTTCGGGCCTGCCTCCATCGTTGTATTTCCCGGACAGGACCCCACCGGCGATCGGTGAATAAGGGATCAGGCTGACGCCCTCTTTGCGGCACACCTGCTTAAGCTCGTCTTCGAAGCGCCGGTTGTTCAGGCTGAAATTGTTCTGGATCGTTTGATAGCGCGCCGTTCCAAGCCGCTCCGCGGCAGAGATCGACTTCATCAAACCCCAGCTGGTTTCATTTGAGCATCCGGTAATCCGGACTTTGCCTGCGCGCACCAACTCATCGAGCACTTCCATGGTCTCGTCATAGGGCGTGTCATGATCGGGCCAGTGGGTCTGATAGAGGTCGATATAATCGGTGCCGAGCCGCGTCAGGCTCTCCTCGACAGCAACCACGATGTTGCGACGATCGAGCGCGGTCATGCCCGAACGCTTGGGGCTGCGAAACCAGACATGGCTTGGCCCCGAAACCTTGGTTGCAAGGATGATTGCGTCGCGCGGTTTGGTCTTGAGCCATTTGCCGACGATCTCTTCGGTCCGGCCGACCCATTTGATATCGGGCGGCACGGGATAACCTTCGGCGGTATCGTAGAAATCGATACCCGTATCGAAGCTGGCATCAAGAATTCGTAAGGCTTCTGCCTCGTCTGTCTGGCTGCCGAAGGTCATCGTGCCCATGCAGATATCGGAAACGACAATGGCTGAAGTGCCCAGGCGACGACGCTGCATAAACTCAAACTCCGAAAATGGGTTGAAGTCCTAATACCCCCGCGCGACCGCGAATTGCGCGGCCTCTGCCATCGCCTGGCGGGCGCGAGAGTCAGGGAAGATGGAAATTGCGTTGATCGCGCGTTGCGCGAAATGCCGAGCACGCTCCCGCGTGTCTTCCAACGCATCGTGGCGCTTGATCAATTCGATTGCATGGGCAAGGTCTTCGTCAGAGCTGCGGTGACCGATAATCGCATCCTGCCAGAACTTGCGTTCCTGCTCATCGCCGCGTGCATAGGCCAGGATTACCGGCAGCGTCATCTTGCCTTCGCGAAAATCGTCGCCCCGATCCTTGCCCATTTCAGCGGCATCGGAATCGTAATCGATAGCGTCGTCAACCAGCTGGAATGCAATACCCAGGTTGCGCCCGTAATCTTCCAGCGCGCGTTCCTTTTCCGCTTCGCACTCGGCCACGACGGCGCTGATCTGGCTGGCCGCGGCAAACAGGGCGGCGGTCTTGGCGCCGATGATCTGGAGGTACCGCTCTTCGCTGGTTTCGATCTGGCGCTGGGCAGTAAGCTGCGAAACCTCGCCCTCAGCGATCACTGCGCTGGCATGGCTCAGAATCTTGAGCACGCGAAGGCTGCCATCTTCCGTCATCAGCTCGAACGCGCGGCTGAACAGGAAGTCGCCGACCAGGACCGTTGCCGGATTGCCGAATATGATGTTGGCTGCTGCCTTGCCGCGCCTTAGCTCGCTGCCGTCGACCACGTCGTCATGCAACAAGGTTGCGGTATGGATGAATTCGACTGCCGCGGCGAGCTTGAAATGGCGCTCACCCTGGTACCCTACCAGATCCGCTCCGGCTAGGGTGAGCATCGGACGCAGTCGCTTGCCCCCGCCCGATATCAGGTGCCCAGCCAATGCCGGAATGAGCGGGATTTCGCTCTGCATTCGTTCCAGGATCACCGCGTTGACCGAGTTCATGCCCTGCGCAGTGAGCGCCAGCATCGCATCGAGAGTGGGTCGCTTGCGCGGAAGAGGGACTACCTCGGCGGTCATGCGCAGGGCCATGGCGTTCGCAACCCCGCTTGGCAAGCGCGGATTTGCTGCTAGCCTTGCACGCGATGACCGATAACGCACAGAACACCGACGCAGCCGTCGATCCCGTCCTTGCCGGATACCGCAAGAGCATCGACAATATCGACGCTGCACTGATTCACATGCTGGCAGAACGTTTCCGTATCACCCAGGCAGTTGGGGAATATAAAGCCAAGGTCACCCTGCCACCTGCAGATCCCGATCGCGAGCAGCGACAAATCGCGCGCTTGAGGCAGTTATCGGAAGAGGCCGACCTCGACCCTGAATTCAGCGAGAAATTCCTGCGCTTCATCATCGAGGAAGTGATCCGCCACCACGTACAAGCTCGCAAGGGCGTTGACCGGTAAAAGCCCTCATAGGGATAATTACCAAGGATCGGATTTCCAGAGCCAACGCCAATTCATGCCATTGTATGCGCATGAGCAAGGATAATAGAACCGCACAGATCGCCAGTTTCGATCCGCGCCGATCGCACCGTTTTGGCCTAGGCGCACCCGGGGAAGTGGTGTTGCTGGAAGGCAGTTGCCCATGCCAAGTAAACGAAATCTCCCGCCACGGCGCGCGCCTGGTAACTGGTGCACGGATAAGAGTCGGAGAGGACGGACTGTTGCGGTGCGACGGACTGGACCTGTTGTTTCGCGTTATCAGGTTGGATCAAAGAGTTGCGGTGGTTCAGTTCGTGGATGAGCTTGCCGAATGCGAGGGCGAGATCGATCCGGCGCTCGCGGCGCTGATCAAGAACAACTACCAGATCCTACGGTTCCTCGAAACCTGAAGCGCCTCCTGCTGGCGTTCCTCCTCGAAACCACGCGCCTGTTTTGCTGATCCAGCGCGCAGGTTTGCTTCCGTCCGGCAGGTCCAGACTGAGCGCGGCCGCATTTCGCAACGCTTCGATGCTTTCAGCCTCGCAATTGTCTTCGTGAACGGTAAGTCCGTCAAACGGAGCATCCGTCGATCTGAATCCAGTCCGACCGCTCGTGCTCAGCGGGCCGCACTGCACCAACCAATAGCGCATTGCTGAGATCTTGCCCTGGCTGTCATACCGTTCGGGTTGAAGGGCGAAATAGAGGAACAGCGCTTCACCGCCCTCCTTTGCGGCAATCTCCTTCGGCAGCTCGATCTGGCCGATCACCGGATCGTCATACTCCAGCACCGGTGTGATCATCTCCCATTCGTCACTATCCTCTTTTTGGGAGTACCAGGAACCGTCGTCGCTGATAACCGTCGCCTCTGCACAATCAGGCCAGAACTCAAGCGCCAGATCCGCATCGACTTCGCAATCTTCATCCTCGAGCATTGCCCACAGGCCGGGTTTCATCACCGGGGCATCAACACTTGCGGTCAGCCATGGCTCGCTGGAGACGACCATATTACACGCCGAAAGCGCCAGCCCGCAGGCGAACCCCAAGGCGATCTTGGCAGCCTTCATGACTCGCTCCTTGGCAACGACAGCCTGACCAGCAAGCCGCCAAGGTCTTCGCTATCTTCGAGCTCAACCGAGCCGCCGTAAATTTCAGCCACGTCACGTACAATGGCGAGTCCAAGCCCTGTGCCCGGCTTGCCGGTATCGAGCCGGATGCCGCGGTCGAAAATTCGCGCGCGATCCTCAATCGGGATACCCACCCCATCGTCTTCGACCCAGACAACGCATTGCGCGACTTCAGGCTCTGCATCGACCGTGACGAATACTGTCCCGCCGCCATATTTGGCCGCATTCTCGATCAGATTTCCCAGAATCTCATCCAGGTCCTGCCGTTCGATCATTGCCAAAGCGCCGCGATTGCCTGCGATGTCGATCCGGCTATCGGGATAAAGCCTTTCCACTGCTCGGCGCACGGCCTCCGCGCTCTCGCATACCGGCGCACGGGCATGGCCGATCGCCCGCCTGCCCACTGCACGTGCCCGTGCCAAATGGTGATCGACATGACGCTGCATGGTGCGCGTTTCGCGGATCACGGCTTCACCAAGATCTGGCGCCTGAGCGGTCGCCGCATTGGTCAACACAGTAAGCGGAGTCTTGAGCGCATGCGCCAGATTGCCGGCGTGGCGCCGTGCTTCTTCGGCCTGCGTTTCAGTGTGCGCCAGCAGTGAATTAATTTCGTCCACCAGCGGCTCGACTTCTTGCGGTAGGGGATCGGTGATCCGGTTAGCCCCCGTGCTGCGCAAATGCTGGATCGCCGCGCGCACGCGCCGCAAGGGTGAAAGGCCATAGCGAATTTGCAGCAAGGTCATTCCGAACAGGCCGAGCCCCAGCGCTGCAAAACTCCATAACAGAATCGAACGGATGCGTGAGATCTGTGCGTCAAGATCGCCCCGGTCGGACGCGACAACGAAGGTCCAGCGAGTGTTGCTGCCGGGCAGGATCACGGTTCGTTCGACCATGCGCAATGGCTCGTTCGCGAATTGGTCGGAATTGTAGAAGTGCGGTTCACTGTCGAAGTGATCGCCCTGGGGCACCAGCGTCCGATCCCACAGGCTGCGGCTTGGGAATGTTTCCACGCCCTCCCCACTGATCTGCCAATAGACCCCACTATTGGGCTCAAGGAAGCGCTGGTCACCCAGTTGGCTGTAGAGAAACACCTCGTTGCGATCCGGCGCAATTTCGGCCGATGCAACCAGCGCCGTCAGCACATATCCGATCTGGTCATCGAAATTGTCCTGCACGAGATTGGTCAGAGTTCGTTCGAGCGCAACGCCGCCAAGTATGAGCAAGATCGAGATCCAGCCGGCCGCAATCAGCGCCATGCGCCGGGCAAGGCTGCCCTGCTCGCCCGATCGGGTGCGCGATTCCTCGGTTAGACTGCTCTCGGCAGTCGCCGAATCTTCAGGCCCTGGGGGCGTCGGCCGGATCGTCGAGGCTGTAGCCGAGTCCACGGATCGTCGTAATCACTTCTGGCCCAAGTTTCTTGCGGATGCGGGTGACAAAAACCTCGATCGTGTTCGAATCGCGATCAAAGTCCTGGTCGTAAATATGCTCGATCAACTCGGTCCGGCTAACCACCTTGCCCTTGTGATGCATCAGATAGCCGAGAAGCTTGTATTCCTGCGCGGTGAGCTTGACCGGCTCACCCTTGAGTGTGACGCGGCCCGAGCGCGTATCCAGCCGCACATCGCCTGCGGTCAATTCCGCAGAGGTATTGCCCGAAGCGCGGCGGATCAGTGCGCGCAGGCGGGCGATCAGCTCTTCGGTCTGGAACGGCTTGGCGAGATAGTCGTCAGCGCCGGCATCGAGGCCCGCGACCTTGTCGCTCCAGCTATCGCGCGCGGTCAAAACGAGCACCGGGAAGGTGCGCCCTTCCTTTCGCCACATGCCCAGCACAGTCAGGCCGTCAATTTCGGGCAGGCCAAGGTCGAGTATCACGGCATCGTAATCTTCCGTGCTCCCCATGAAATGGCCGTCCTCGCCATCGGTGGACAGGTCCACCGCATAGCCGGTCTGCTCCAGCGTCGATTTGAGCTGGTTGCCCAGTGTCGGTTCGTCTTCGACGATCAGGATGCGCATAGGTCCCCGTTACCTTTCAGATCGGCCAAATTTGGGCCTTTGCAAGTGGTGCGTCAAGCAAGTGGCAGAAATGTGCATCGAATGGCTGGCTGTCAACGCGAACGGTTGATTACGCGGCCGGTCCGGGCATCGACATCGACATAGGTCACGCGCCCTTCGCGGATGAATTTGAGCCGGTAGGCGAGCGCCGCCGGATCATAGGCAAAACCGAGGTATTCGGCATTTCCCATGGTGGGCAGCACACGCTTCTCAATATCGCGGATGCGCATGATATTGCCCGCCTTCATTTCCTTGCGCGCCTGGCCCTGCTCATCGCCCTCCTTGGCGAAGGCGTGCGGTGACGCCAGCCCTGAAAAAGCCAGCGCCAAGGGCAGCAGGGCAAGAGGAATGCGGGTCATCATGGCTTCATGCCTAAGCGCGGCGCGTTGAACAAGGTGTGAATGTTCAGGTTGCGACGCGTTCAGATTACAATTCCTCTCATTCCATCGTGTATTTGACCGAAATCGTCACCCCCGTTCCAACCTCGCCGGCCTCGATCGGGGTCGAGGCATCCGCAGCTTCCGCCTTGACTCGCATTGCCAACATCGGTTGCGGCATGGGGCTGATCGACTGGAAGTTTTCCGATACCTCAATCAGTCGAACCGAGGAATATCCCGCCATGCTGGCATAGTCCTGCGCCATCGCCCGGCCGCGCTCGAAGGCTTGCTTGCGCGCCGCCGATTTCACCTCTTCATCGTTCTCCAGCATGAAATAGGGGCCATTCACATTGTTGGCGCCCGCTTCGATCAGGGCGTCGAGCGTTTCGCCTGCCCGTTTCAGATCGCGCAGCTTCACGTTGACCTGGTTGTTGACCTGGTACCCTGTGAACACCTGCTGTTCGTTATCGCGATCATAGCGATATTGCGGGCTGAGGTTGAAATTGCTGGTCTGGATATCTTTGGACGGTATGCCCAACGCCTTCATCCGTTTGACCAGCCGGTCCATCGCTGCGGCATTCTGGCGCACCGCCTCGCTTGCGGTGGGCGCGCGATTTTCAACGCCGGCGCTGATCTGCGCGACATCCGGTGCAGACTGGATCACTTCGCTCACAGTCAGTTCGACAACCGGGCCGGCGGTGGCAATCTCTACATTTGCAGCCTGTGCCGCAGGTGCGGCCATCATGGCGGTTGCTGCGAGCAGGGGGAATGAAATGCGGTTCATCGTGTATCTCCTTATCGGTGCGCGATTTGCATTGTGTCACCTTGCGAGCAACTGAACCAGCTTGCCGCACCGCTGCCAAACGACTACCTCGCGCTTCCCATGGCGCAGCCCCCGATCCTAAGCCTCGAGAACTATGGCCTGCAGCAAGGCGGGCGCTGGCTGTTCGAGGATCTCGACCTGCACATCGGCCCGCGGGATCGGTTGGCGCTGATCGGGCGTAATGGTGTCGGCAAGACCACACTGATGCGGCTGATCGATGACCGGATCGAGGCCGACCGGGGCGAGCGTAAGACCAAGCCAGGCCTGCGTATCGTGTTTCTTGAGCAGGAGCCCGATTTCTCTGGCTTCGCAACGTTGATGGATTTTGCGCTGTCTGGCGACCACGCCCCAGCCGTGCACGAAGTCGAAAGCATTGCCGGCCAGCTGGGTATCGATATGTCGCGCCCTGCCGAAATCGCCAGCGGCGGGGAGAAGCGCCGTGCTGCGATCGCGCGTGCGCTGGCGCAAGATCCGGACCTGCTGCTGCTAGACGAGCCGACCAACCATCTCGACCTCAGCGCGATCGACTGGCTCGAAGATTGGCTCAACCGCTACAAAGGCGCCTTCGTCACGATCAGCCACGATCGAACCTTTCTCAAACGCCTGACCAAGGCGACGCTGTGGCTCGACCGTGGCCACCTGCGTCGCAAGGAAGTTGGCTTCGGCGGCTACGAGGCATGGGAAGAGCAGGTCTATGCCGAAGAGGCGCGCGCTGCCGAGAAGCTTGATGCCAAGCTCAAGCTCGAGGCGCATTGGCTTGAACGCGGCGTAACCGCCCGGCGCAAGCGCAACCAGGGCCGGCTGGAAAAGCTGTACCAGATGCGTGCCGCGCGCGCAGCGATGATCAGCGAAGCTGGCACCGCCAAGCTCAGGCTCGCCAATGACCAGGAATTCAAGAGCAAGTCCGTGATCGTGGCAGAGCAGGTCTCCAAGAGCTTTGGCGATCGTCCCATCATCAAGAACTTCACCTTGCGCATCCAGCGCGGCGACCGGATCGGCGTGGTCGGCGCGAATGGTGCAGGAAAGACCACGTTGCTGAAACTTCTGACCGGTGAGCTTGCGCCCGACACCGGCACGATCGAAATCTCGAAGAAGCTCAGCGGCGTAATGATTGACCAGCAACGAAGCCTGATGGAGCCCGATCGTACGGTGCGGCAGGTGCTGGCCGAAGGCGGCGACTGGATCGATGTGCGCGGGACCCGCAAGCATGTGCAGGCCTATCTCAAGGACTTCCTGTTCGATCCCAAGATCGTTGAGAGCAAGGTCGGCGTATTGTCCGGTGGCGAACGTTCGCGATTGCTGCTGGCGCGCGAATTCGCCCGCACCGCCAATCTTTTGGTGCTGGACGAGCCGACCAACGACCTCGATCTCGAAACGCTCGACCTGTTGCAGGAAGTGATCGCCGATTTCGACGGCACCGTGCTGATCGTCAGTCACGATCGCGACTTTCTCGACCGAACGGTCACCATCACGCTTGGCCTTGATGGAACGGGCAAGGTCGATGTAGTCGCGGGCGGCTATGCCGATTGGGAGGCCAAGCGCCGCCAACCGGTCGTCGGCAAAACCAAGGCGGCTGCACCCTCGCCCGACAGGCCTGCGCCACCGCCTGCGCCGCCCAGATCGGCCAAGCTATCCTACAAGGATAAGCGCGATTACGAGCTGCTGCCCGCCCGGATTGAGGAACTGGAAGCGGCGATCGCGCGCGGGGAAGAGATCCTGTCCGATCCCGAACTCTACACCGCCGACCCGCAGAAATTCGCCAATATCAGCAAGGGCATCGAGAACGCCCGGACCGAAAAGGAAGCGGCGGAGGAACGCTGGCTGGAACTGGCCGAACTGGTCGAAGGATGACCCAGCTTCACCGGGACATTGCGGCCTGCCGCATTTGCGCCGAGCATCTGCCGCATGGCCCGCGCCCTGTGGTGCAATTCTCCGCCACCAGCCGCGTACTTATCATCGGGCAAGCGCCTGGCTCGAAGGTCCACGCCAGCGGCATTCCCTGGGACGATGACAGTGGCGAGCGGCTGCGCGATTGGACCGGGCTTTCGCCTGAAAGGTTCTACGATCCACGCAATGTCGCGCTGATGCCGATGGGTTTTTGCTATCCAGGAAAGGCTTCGGGAGGTGACCTGCCCCCGCGCAAGGAATGTGCACCGGCCTGGCACGAGCAAATCCTTGCGATGCTCCCACATGACCGCCTGACATTATTGGTCGGTACCTATGCTCAGGCTCATTACCTCCCGGCAACGAAAAAGCTTTCGCTGACCGAGCGAGTGCGGCGCTGGCGCGAATCCCTGCCCTTGCTCCCTTTGCCCCACCCGGCCTGGCGCTCAACCCTATGGATGCGCCAGAATCCGTGGTTCGAATCGGAAGTCTTGCCAGAGTTGCGAGCGCAGATCGCGGCTGCG
>SBHJ01000106.1 GCA_006226465.1 Alphaproteobacteria bacterium
GGCAAAACTAGGCATGTGGCCTCTCTAGCGTTGTCAGAGCAACTTCTCCCTTTCGGGAGAGTATGAACGGACATGGTTAACCAAATCTATATGGGGCGCGTTTTTCGAGTTGCGACCCGGCAATTTCACGATCCCGGCTTTCGGAACAGGGCATCTGCCGCGCTGCGATGCGCCGAGACGCGCGAACTATGCGCTTCCACCCGCACGATCTCAGCCTTGAGCAACTCAACTCGTTCGGCGAGTTCGTCTTGCGAATAGGGTGAAAGATCCTCTTTCGCGAGCAGGCTCGCGGCATCGCCCTTGGGGCGTGGGAGATCGCCTTCGTCCATCTGGATGCAACATCGCAAGCTAGGCGGCTTGCTGTCAATCCACTCTGCGGCTAGTTGCGCTGCGAGACGCAAGGTCCTGTGAATATTGTCGCCTTGCACTCGCGGCCGGGCGTTGAGGGGAAGTAGATGGGGCTCAATCTGCCGGAAGACATGCAAGCGATCGGCTTTGCCGAGCCGGGCGGCCCCGAAGTGCTTGTGCTGCAGGAAGCGCACGTTCCGCGGCCGGGCCCGCAAGAAATCCTGATCCGGGTTTCCTATGCCGGGGTTAACCGGCCTGACTGCATCCAGCGCCAAGGGCTCTACCCACCGCCGCCGGGCGCTTCTCCGATCCTGGGGTTGGAGGTCGCCGGCGAAGTCGTTGCAATCGGTGAAGGGGTTCCTCACGAGCTTCTCGGCCAAATGGTTGCCGCACTTACGCCCGGTGGCGGTTATGCCGAATTTTGCATTGCGCCGTGGGGTCATTGCCTTCCCGTGCCGGAAGCAATGCCGTTGATCGAAGCTGCAGCACTTCCTGAAACCCTGTTCACGGTGTGGCACAATGTCTTTGAACGAGGGCTGCTGCGCGATGGCGAGCGGCTGTTGGTCCATGGCGGTACCAGTGGGATCGGAACCATGGCGATCATGCTTGCCAGGGCATTCGATGCCGAAGTGATCGTCACCTGCGGTGATGAAGCAAAGTGTGCAGCTGCCCGTGAATTGGGGGCCAATCATGCGATCAATTACCGTGAAGAGGACTTCGTCGAGGCGGTAAAGGCGCACACTGGTGGGTCAGGGGTCAATGTGGTGCTCGACATGGTTTCGGGCGACTATGTGCCGCGCAACCTCAAATGCCTTGCCGAAGACGGACGGCATGTGACGATCGCTGTGCTGGGTGGGATGCAGACTGAAATCAACATGGCCCTGGTGATGCGTAACCGGCTGACGCTGACCGGTTCGACCTTGCGCCCGCGTTCTGATGCGTTCAAATCCGCGCTGGCAGACGAGATAACGCAGAACGTTTGGCCATTGTTCGCGTCGAGAGAACTGAAACCGGTGATGGACCGGGCTTTTCCGCTGGCCGATGCTGCTGCGGCGCATGCTAGGATGGAAGCGGGCGACCATATCGGCAAGATTGTGTTGGAGGTGAAGGGTGGCTGAGATGTACACGCTCCACGAGGATCCACGCAGCGGCAACTGCTACAAGATCAAGCTTACTGCGGCGCTGCTCGGCTTGCCGCTGACAATCCGGCAGTACGATATCATGCGCGGCGAAACGCGTACGCCCGAATTTCTCCAGACCATCAATCGAAATGGCCGGATACCGGTGCTGCAGATCGATGGCGATTCCGGCGCTCGGTTCCTACCCGAAAGCAATGCCGCCTGCTGGTACCTCGCTGGCGGGAGCGAGCTGATCCCTGCGGATCGCTTTGACCAGGCTGACATGCTGCGTTGGATGTTCTTCGAGCAATATAACCATGAACCCAATGTCGCGACACTGCGCTTCTGGCTTCATTTCGTCGGCGAAGCGAACCTTTCGGACCAGCAGCGGGCCATGCTTCCTGCCAAGCGGATTGCTGGGCAGGATGCCCTACAATTGATGGAAGAGCACCTTGCGCAGCGCAATTTCATGGTGGGGGGCAACGTTTCCCTGGCCGATGTCGCGCTGTTCCCATACACCCATGTCGCCGAAGAGGGCGGCTTTGGGCTGGAGGATTACCCCGCGCTGTGCCGCTGGATCGATCGGATCGGAACCCTGCCTGGCTTTGTCCCGATGGACTGATGCTTGCCGAATCCTGCGGTTTGCCCTATCTAACTTGCCACAACGGCCGCTCCGCGAGGGGCGGCCCTTCTATTTTGAACGGAGTTTCCCATGGCCCAAGGCGCCAAAGATCAGCCCACCCCGCTGATGCCGCATGCAACCGCCACCTGGTTGATCGACAATACCGCGCTGTCTTTTGAGCAGATCGCCGAGTTTTGCGGGCTGCACATCCTTGAGGTCCAGGCCATGGCTGATGACCTTGCGGGTAGCAAGTATACCGGCCGCGATCCGGTCCATTCTGGCGAGCTGACGCAGGAGGAGATCGAGCGCGGACAGGCTGACACAAACTATGCGCTGCAAATGCAGAAGGCGCCGGTCGAAGTCACCCGCACCAAGGGGCCGCGCTATACGCCGGTTTCGAAGCGTCAGGACAAGCCCGATGGCATCGCATGGATCCTGCGCAACCATCCGGAAGTTTCAGACGCACAGATTTCGCGCCTGATCGGCACCACCCGCAACACCATCACCGCAATCCGCGAACGGACCCACTGGAACATCCAGAACATCCAGCCGAAGGATCCGGTAACGCTGGGGCTGTGCTCGCAGCGCGAGCTTGATGCGATTGTCGCCAAGGCGGCCAAGCGCGTCGGCGTTACCGAAACCGAAGTGGTGAGCGGCGATAACCGCAGCGACAAGGAAAAGCTGATCGAGGAATTGCGCGCCGAGCGCGAAGCCAATGTCAAGGCTGCCGCCGAAGCTGCGCAGGAAGCCGAGGCCGAGGCCTGGCTCGAGGCGAAGCGAGCCGAAGAAGCCGCCGAAACCAGCGAATAGGCCCGCGCGGGCCGCACTTTTCAAATCCGCCGGACCTTTCGACTTGTGCGGCATCGATGCATGCGTCATGCATGCTGACATGAATGTAAGTAGCGGCCACTACTACCACCCAACTCCCTGGGGTACGCAGTTCGAAGCACTGACGCTGCCGGAAATGTTCAGGCGCGCGATGCTGAGCCGCGCGGATTCCCCGCTGCTGCATTTCCTCGGTCGCGACTATTCCTACAATGAGCTGTATATTGACGCGCAGCTATTCGCATCCGCATTGACCGAGCGTGGCATTGTCAAGGGTGATCGCGTCGGCCTGTTCCTGCCCAATGTTCCGACTTACGTAGCGGCCTATTACGGGGCGATGATGGCAGGCGCGGTGGCGGTCAATTTCTCGCCGCTCTACACCGCGCATGAGCTGGCACATCAGGTCGCAGATTCGGGCACGCGCTTGTTAGTGACGGTCGATGTGCCGCAGCTCTACCAGACGGCCCGGCAGGTTCTGGCCGAATCCGAACTTGAGTCGCTGGTGATATGCGAGCTTGCCGCCATGCTGCCGTGGCACAGGCGCATTGCAATGAAACTGTTCGCACGCGGCCAGATCGCCAAGGTCGAATATGGTTCAGATGTGTTGCGCTGGGGCGATCTGCTCGGCGCTGCCGGAGAAGCGCCAAAGCGTGCACTAGATCCATCCGATATTGCGCTGCTCCAGTACACCGGAGGCACCACCGGCACGCCCAAGGGTGCCATGCTCAGCCATGCCAACCTCACGATAAACGCCCAGCAGGTCGCAGCGCTCAACCCGTTCGGCGATCCGGAAGGTGAAGTGTTCATGGGCGCGCTGCCCTTCTTCCATGTCTTTGCCAACACGGCATTGCTCAACCATGCGGTGGTGAGCGGGGCCTCGATCGCCATGGTTCCGCGCTTTGAAGCAAGGCAGGTGCAAACGACAATCGGCAGGCAGCACGCCACAGGCTTCCCCGGCGTGCCGACCATGTTCCAAGCCCTGCTCGACCACCCCAGTTTCAGCCCGGCAGACTATTCCTCGCTCAAGGTCTGCATTTCGGGCGGCGCGCCGCTTTCGGCGCCGCTGCGCGAGAAATGGGAGGAGCGCACCGGTGTACGCCTGGTCGAAGGTTATGGCCTGACCGAGAGTTCAGGTGTGGTTTCGGCCAATCCTTATGAAGGCAAACGCAAGCCCGGTACGATCGGTCAGGTTGTAGCTGGAACCGAAGTATTGCTGCTCGACAAGGCAGATCCGGCGCGGCTCGCCCCGGCAGGCGAGCCCGGCGAATTGGCAGTGCATGGGCCGCAGATCATGCAAGGCTATTGGAAACGACCCGAAGCAACGCAGGAAGTGTTCATCGAGCGTGACGGGAAGCTGTGGCTGCGCACAGGCGATGTGGCGGTGATCGACGACGAAGGATTCATCCAGATCGTTGATCGGATCAAGGACATGATCGCGGTGGGTGGGTTCAAGGTATTCCCCAGCGAAGTCGAGAAAGTCTTGCTCCAGCATCCTGCGATCAAGGAAGCGCTCGTTCTGGGTCTGCCCGATGATTATACAGGTGAGAAACCGCATGCTTTTGTCACTCTGCTGGGCGGCGTGGCTATGGATAGCGACGAGATCTTGTCTTGGACCAATGAGCGCCTCGGCAAGCATGAGCGCCTCGCCTCGGTGACCCAGCGCAAAAGCTTGCCGCAGACACTGATTGGCAAGCTTGATCGCAAGGCGCTCAAGGCCGAGGTGCTGGGCACACAATAGAAAGGCCGGCACATTGGCCGGCCCTTGGATCCACGCAGCGACGCGTGATCAACTGGCGAGATGCAGCTTCGGCTCGTCGGGTGAAGCTGGCTTGGCTTCTGCAGTTGGCGAAACCGTTGCTGTCTGCGCGGCGCGCGCCTGGGTGCTCGCGGCATTGTGCGCGAAGTGGCCCTCGACATGCGCGCCCTGTTCGATCGTTAGCGCATCGTAACTCACATCACCTTCGATCCGAGCGCTGCGCAGCACAACCAGTTCGCGGGCGCGGATCGATCCGGAAACCTTCCCGGCCAGCCGCGCGCTTTGCGCCTCGATCTTGCCGGTAATCGTGCTGGTTTCTCCCTGCACCAGCGCGGCACAGGAAATATCGCCTTCGATCGAGCCATCGACATGCAGGTCGGCCGACGCGGTGACGTCACCCTTTATGGAGACATCCGATCCGATCACGGAGAAGGTCGAATTGCCATTGCGCGATGCCATTGAATTCTCCGGATTATTTGCGCGCGAGTTCGGGGACTCGCCGGGCTTCTTTGAGAACATCGGGGGCTGACTCCAGCATCGGGCGCGGATTGACCGCGCGGTCATAGATACGCACTTCGAAATGAAGGTGCGGCCCGGTCGAACGACCGGTGTTGCCGATTGCGCCGATGACGTCGCCAGCAGCAACATTCTGCCCCACGCGCGCACGGAACTTCGACATATGGGCATAGCGGGTCTTGAGCCCGTTGCCATGGCTGATCTCGACTACCTTGCCGTAACCCGCCTTGCGGCCGACGAAGCTGATCTTACCCTTGGCGGCGGCATAGATCGGCGAGCCGATCGGCCCCTTGAAGTCGAGCCCGCTGTGCATTGCGCCGCGGCGGGTGAAGGGGTCACGGCGATAGCCAAAGCCCGAAGACATTGTGAAGGTCTTGGCTGGAACGACTTGCGGTACGGCTTCCAGCCCACGCTCAAGCGCCGCCATACGCGCCAGGCTCAAGCCCAGACGCTCGAACCGCGGATCAATCCGCCCGTCGTGCGAGGTGCCGAGAATCTCCAGCGGACCGCCCATGGCCTCGCGCTCGGCATTGCGCAGCATGCCCTTGGGATCGAGCCCCAGCTGGCGCAGCGCAGTTTCGGCGCGGCTCGCGCGGCGGTCGGCGAACCGGGTCAAGCGTTCGACAAAGGCCAGCTGGCGCGCTTCAATTTCAGCGAGGCCGCGCGCTTCGGGTACCAGGGCGCCAACCTTGTTGATCGTTTCGGCGGCCTCGTTCGAGGAATCGCTCACCGTTTCATCGGCGCGAACATCATCGGGCAGCATGGGCACCATGGCCTCGAGGAATTCCTGCCGCTTGACCAGATCATCCTTCACGCCTTCCAGATCGTTGCCATAGGCATCGAGCCGCTCTTGGGCAGTGGCCACGCGCGCCTCGCGCGCGAGCAGCGACATGCGATCAGCCTGCGCCCTGTATTGCGACCAGGCCATTGCCGCCATGGAAATGCCCCAACCAAGCAGAAGCGCAGCGACAAGCGCAGCAGCACCCATCTGCAGCCTGGACGAAATCTTTATGAAGCGAACCTGGCCCTGCGATCGCATGAAGAACTCGCGATCCGGAAACCATTCGCGCAAGCGTGCCCCCCAGCCGCTGGCGGAAAATTTCTGTTGCAAGGCGACCCCTCTTTTTGCCGCGTCTTATCTGACCCGGACCGTGCGCTAACAAAGCCGCCTCAACAAATCGAATCGAGTCTGGCCCATAAGGGGCGAGTCGAAGCTAACGCGCGATGAATCGTTCTATTGCTTACGGTAAAGCCGGCTTAACTATCCGGAAACGCCAATTTCTGCTTCTCGGCCTGAGAGAATCACTCGCTGACAGCTTGCGCCAGCGCTGCTAAGCAGCACTCATGGCTACGCTTGCACAAACGACCGTTTCGGACCCCAATGAGCTGGTGGAGCGGCTTGCCCGGGCGGGCAGGGCTGCGCAGCGTCAGCTCGCTTCCATGACAAGCGAGGCAAAGGCCAAGGCCCTGATCCTGGCCGCCGCCGCATTGCGGGCGGATAGCGCAGAAATCCTAGAGGCAAATGCGCGCGATCTTGCCGCAGGCAAGGAAAGCGGGCTGAGCGACGCCATGCTCGATCGGCTGCGGCTCGACGCGGCGCGGCTCGAAGGCGTTGCGGGCGGGGTCGAAGCCGTGGCCGTGCTGCCCGATCCGGTTGGAGAAGTGATCGACCAATCGGAGCGCCCCAATGGCCTGCAATTGAGCCGAATCCGCGTGCCGATAGGCCTGATCGGCATCGTCTATGAAAGCCGGCCCAATGTGACAGCAGATGCCGCAGCCCTGTGCGTGAGGGCAGGTAACGCCGTGCTGCTGCGCGGAGGAAGCGAGGCGGTACATTCGAACCATGCGATCCTGGCGGCGCTGGTGCGTGGCCTGGTTGAAGGCGGTGTGCCTGAAGCAGCAGTGCAACTGATGCCCACGCAGGATCGTGCCGCCGTGGGTGCCATGCTGCAGGCGGCGGGGTTGATCGACATGATCGTTCCGCGCGGCGGCAAGGGGCTGGTTGCAAGGGTGCAGGCCGATGCGCGCGTACCCGTGCTCGCCCATCTCGACGGCATTTGCCACACATATGTCCATGCCGCTGCCGATCCAGCCATGGCACGCGAAGTTGCGGTCAATGCCAAGATGCGCCGGACCGGCATTTGCGGAGCGATGGAGACGCTGCTGGTCGATGCCGGGTATGGCGATACTCCCGCCTTGCTCGATGCATTGATCGCTGCGGGCTGTGAGCTTCGCGGCGATGGCCGCGCCCAAGCGCTTGATCCACGGGTCACTCCCGCGTCGCACAATGATTGGGATACCGAATATCTCGAGCCAGTGTTGTCGGTCGCGATAGTCGATGGGCTGGACGCCGCGCTAGCACACATTGCGCGCCATTCCTCCAACCACACCGACGCCATTATCACCGGCGATGTTGGTGCGGCCGAGCGTTTCCTCAATGAAGTCGATTCCGCCATCGTCATGCACAACGCCTCTTCGCAATTCGCCGATGGCGGCGAATTCGGGTTGGGCGCTGAAATCGGGATCGCGACGGGCCGGCTGCATGCACGTGGGCCGGTCGCTCTCGAGGGGCTTACGACGTACAAGTGGCAGGTACGCGGAAGCGGCCAGGCACGGCCCTAGGTGGCGGCGATAGGGCCGCGCACCGGTCTGCTTGGCGGCAGTTTCAACCCCGCGCATGGCGGTCACCGGCGGGTTACCCTGTTTGCAATGGACGCGTTGGGATTGGATCAGGCCTGGTGGCTGGTTTCTCCGGGCAATCCGTTGAAATCGCAGAAAGGTATGGCACCCCTGGGTGCGCGACTGCGTTCAGCGCTCCAGCAGGCCCGCCGCGCACCAATCGTGCCCACGGCGATCGAGGGAGAAATGGGAACGCGTTACACAGTGGATACGCTGCGTTCGCTCAAGCGCCGCTATCCTGGTCGCGAATTCGTGTGGCTGATGGGTGCGGACAATTTGTCACAGTTTCACCGCTGGAGGAACTGGCGAGAAATTGCTCGCATCATGCCAATTGCAGTGATCGCCCGGCCCGGTTATGATGGAATTGCCTTGGCGAGCCCCGCCATGGCCTGGCTCAGGCGCTATCAGGTGCCCGCCGCCAGTTTAAGGACCAGGGGCAGATGGAGCGCGCCGGCACTGGTGTTATTGCGATTTGATCCCGATTCACGTTCGGCAACGGCCATTCGCCGCGTCGATCCGGAATGGGCATCGCGCTATGCCGCCAACCCGATCAGGGATCCTTTGACGCACCGTCTGATCAGCACAGAGGAAGGGATATGAGGCGCTGCACTGGCGGCTCTTTATCCTTTGTTCCTCCACCCCCAAACAGGAGATGCAAACTCGCCTATGAATCAGGCGCAATCCATGTCGGCCGCTGCCGACACCGCAAGTTCAGCCGCAAAGGCCTTAATGGCCAAGGCTGATCGATCCCCCGCTGCCCTGCACGCATTGGTGTTGGGCCAGCTTGATGACGACCAGGCGCAAGAGGTGGTTTCGATTCCGCTGGAAGGAAAGAGCTCGATTGCCGATCATATGGTGATCGCGTCGGGTCGATCCACACGTCAGGTCGCCGCCATGGCCCAGAAATTGGCCGAGAAAATCAAGCAGGAAGGTTTTGGACCGGTGCGGGTCGAAGGCCTCCCGGCTGCAGACTGGGTACTGATCGATGCCGGCGACGTGGTCGTCCATCTGTTCCGCCCCGAAGTTCGCAGCTTCTACAACCTTGAACGCATGTGGGCGTTCGGGGATTCAGAGCCTGCTGCCGGCACTGCGTAACGTGAGGATCGGGCCGGCGAGGGAAATCGTCCCGACGCAGCCCGGACGCGAAGAATGACTATGCTTCTCCACGTGATTGCGCGCGGCAAGATCGCTCGTTCGCCTGAAGGCGAGTTGGTCAATCGATACGAGAAGCGGCTGAACTGGCCGGTCAAGATGACCGAACTTCCCGAGAGCGGTGGGCGCATTCCCGAACCGCAGAATTCCTTCAAGACAGTGCTGCTCGACGAGCGCGGTAGGGACTTGTCATCCGAAGAACTGGCCCGGATTCTCGAGCACTGGCGCGACGACGGCGTACGTGAGGTGCGCTTCATGCTCGGCGCGGCAGACGGTCATGCGCAGGTTGATCGTGATGGCGCCGACCTTTTGCTGGCATTCGGCAAGGCGACCTGGCCGCACCTGCTGGCCCGCGCCATGCTGATGGAGCAGCTCTATCGCGCGACAACGATCCTTGCAGGCCATCCCTATCATCGGGCAGGATAGGCCTATGGCAAAGCGCGCCTTGCTCCTGATTTTTTCATTCGGCATTGCCCTGGGAGCGATGGCGCTGACCGGCTGGGCGCAGACCGACGCGGAGCAGGTGCGCCCGGCTAGCGAGATGAGCGCGACACGTGCCGAGTTGGCGCGTGCACGCAAGGCCGCACAGGAGGCATCGGGGCGCGTGAACCAATTCCAGGCCGAGGCCAACAATGCACAAGCCTCTGCCGACAAGGCGGTGCGCGAAATGGCCACGCTGGCGGCGCGGATCCAGCTTGCCGAAGCAGAGATTATCGAAAGCCAGGCGCGATTGGCGCTGATCTCCGACCAGCGATTGGTGCTCGATTCGCGATTGGCGGCGAAGCAGCAGCCGCTCGTGCGACTTACTGCAGCACTTCAGAACATGGCGCGTCGCCCGCTGACGCTGTCGGCGCTACGCCCAGGCTCGCTCGGTGATACGGTGCATGTGCGCGCGGTGCTCGAATCCACGGTTCCCGAGATACGTCGCCGCACTGCAACGCTGCGGAGTGAGCTGGCGCGCCAGCGCGAGCTTGAAGGACAGGCGCGGGCCGCATTGGACAAGCAACGTGGCGACGAACGGGATTGGCGCGATCGGCGCAGGGCGCTCGCGGCGCTGGAAGTCAAGCAACGCGATGCATCACGCCGCGCCAATCGCGATGCCATGCGTGAAAACGAGCGAGCACTGGCGCTGGGTGAACAGGCTCGCGATCTCGACGAATTGGTCGATGAGCTTGATCGTGCGGGCGCGTTGCGGCGCGAGCTCGCGGCATTGTCCGGCCCGATCATTCGCCCGCAGCGGCCCGATGCCTCGCAGGTGGTGGCTGCGGCGCAACCTGTTCCAACTCCGACCGCAACTGCGCCTCCGGCAGGATTGCGCCTGCCTGTGCTTGGTCGGACCCTGATAGGGTTCGGCGCAACCAACGATGTGGGCCTGGAGAGCCGCGGGATCACGCTTGCGCCGCGCGGCGGTGCGCAGATTGTATCCCCGGCACGGGGGCGCGTTGCTTTCGCCGGGCCATATCGCGGCTTTGGCCAGATCGTGATCGTCGAACATGCCAATGGCTGGACCAGCCTGGTGACCGGGTTGGCGCGGACAAGCGTGG
>SBHJ01000260.1 GCA_006226465.1 Alphaproteobacteria bacterium
TGGCGGACAGGGTGGGATTCGAACCCACGGTGGGCTTGCACCCACGCCGGTTTTCAAGACCGGTGCATTCAACCGCTCTGCCACCTGTCCGCGTCGCCAGCGCAGCTAGCGTGAGCGATTGCGGTTGTCACCATCAAACGCGCCGATAAAAGACGGATATGGCTCACGGAACACACGATTTTGCGCCTGATCCGCGCAATCAAACCATTCTGATCAATGTCAACGGCACTTTGGTGCCACGGTCGGAAGCCAGCGTTTCGGTGTTTGACAGCGGTTTCATGCTGGGCGATGGCGTTTGGGAGGGCCTGCGTGTCCATCGCGGCAAAATTGCCTTCCTCGATGCGCATCTCGATCGGCTTTACGAGGGTGCCAAGGCCATTGCGATGGATGTCGGCCTGTCGCGCGAGGCCCTGGTGACAAGGCTCTATGACACGCTCGATGCCAACCAGATGCGTAATCAGCAAGGAGTTCATATCCGGCTGATGGTGACGCGGGGCATTCGCTCGACCCCCTACCAGGATCCGCGCGTCGTGATTTCGCCTGCCACCATCGTGATCATCGCCGAGTATAAGGAACCGCTTCCCACGACGATCGAAACCGGCATCCGGCTGTTCACTGTCCATGTGCGACGTGGCGATCCAGCTGTGCAGGACCAAAAGCTCAATTCGCATTCGAAGCTCAATTGCATCACCGCCTGCATTCAGGCGATCCAGGCGGGGGCGGACGAAGCATTGATGCTCGATCCGCAGGGCTTCGTCGCGACGTGCAATTCGACCCATTTCTTCATCGTGCGCAAAGGCGAGGTGTGGACCAGTAGCGGCGACTATTGCCTGGGCGGAATTACCCGCGCAAATGTGATCCGGGTCTGCCGCGAGGCAGGCATTCCGGTGTTCGAGAAGAATTTTTCGCTGACCGATGTCTACGGCGCCGACGAGGCTTTCGTGACCGGCACCTTTGCTGGCGTCGTTCCCGCCACTGAAGTTGACGGGCGCAAGTTGACAGAAGGCAGGGGGCCAATGGTCGCGCGCCTGCAGCAGCTCTATCGCGAACTGATTGAAAGAGACGTTGCCGGATGAACGAGCCGATCCGTATCGCCATGTGGTCGGGTCCGCGCAATATCTCGACCGCCATGATGCGCAGCTTTAGTGCGCGGGGCGATTGCGCGGTATCCGACGAACCGTTTTACGGAGCATTCCTGAAGGACAGTGGCGAACCCCACCCAATGGCTGCGCAAGTCATCGCAGATATGGATTGCGACTGGCACAGCGTCCTTGCCACGCAATCGGGCGCCGCGCGGGATGGCAAGCCCATTTGGTACCAGAAGCATATGCCCCATCACATGGTCGGTCCTATCAGCATCGCCGATATGCCCCATCATCGCCATGCCTTCCTGATCCGCGCGCCTGAACGTGTAATAGCCAGCTATCGCGCCAAGAATGAGCTGCACGGTGCCGAGATGCTGGGGTTTTCCAAGCTGCGTCGATATTTCGAATATGAGGCCCAACGGATCGGCACGCCGCCGCCGGTGATCGATTCGGACGATATACTGGCGGATCCGGCAGGTGTGTTGGAGGCACTTTGCCAAGCGCTATGCATCACATGGACCCCTGCCATGCTTTCATGGGCGCGCGGGCCGCACCCCGATGACGGAATCTGGGGGGCGCATTGGTACGACCGGGTCAACACTTCGACCGGCTTTGGCGATGCACCAAGTCCTGCCCCACAGCTTGACGGCGAATTTCAACAGCTGGCCGAGCAGTGCCGCGAAGACTACGAAGCCGTCCTTGTGCACGCAATCAGGGCACAATCACCCTGATAAATGTCGAAAATGCCGTGATTGGTCATTGGCGGGTCAGGTTGGCAGTGACACAATAAGGCAATGTTCAAAAAGCGCCTTATCTTGTCCCTGATCGCCCCGATCGTCGTGGCTGGCTCGGCTCCCCTGGCTGCGCAGACGCCCGAACTCTCCTTCGATGCCTATCTGCAGTTATTGATGGCAAGGGCTCGCGCAGAGGGGGTGAGCGAGGGCACGATCCAACGGATGACCGCAGGTCTGACGCCCAACGATCGCGTAATCCAGCTTGATCGTGCGCAGCCGGGCACACCCACCCGCACCGGCTACCCGCTGCTTGCACCCTACATATCAAGCCATGTCGATTCGGCGCGGATCGGCGGGGGTAGGAACCTCTACATTGAAAATCGACCCTCTTTGCGCAGGATCGAAGCCGAATATGGCGTGCCGGGAGAAATCGTGCTTGCGATTTTCGGCCACGAGACCGCCTATGGTCAGGTGAAGGGAGGCTTCGACCTGTCGCGTGCGCTGGCGACCCTGGCGTGGGAGGGGCGCAGGCGAGAGCTCTTCGCCAGCGAATTCGTCGATCTGCTCAAGATTGCCGACAAGGGGTTTGACCGCTCGGACTTGGTCGGCAGCTGGGCCGGGGCGTTCGGCAACCCGCAATTCCTGCCTTCGGTCTATCTCAGGCTCGCCAAGGACGGCGATGGTGACGGCAAGGCCGATCTATTCCACAGCCGTGCCGACACCTATGCCTCGATCGCCAACTATTTCCACGACGCTGGTTGGCGGCGCGGGCAACCTTGGGGTGTACGCGCCAGCTTGCCGGCAGGGTTCGACACCGATCAGTACAAGACCAAGCTGGACGCCCCGGTGTGCCCACGGGTGCATGATCGGCATAGCCAGTGGAAGACTGTTCGCGAATGGCGCAATCTGGGCGTGCAGCCCCAACGGCCGCTTGCCGACGAAACCATGACCTCGCTGTTCCAGCCCGACGGGCCGGGCACTCCTGCCTGGCTATTAACTACAAATTATCGGGTTATCCTCGAATATAACTGCTCCAATTACTACGCGATGAGTGTGGGGCTGTTAGCTGATGAGATTGCCCGTTGAGAATATTGCGCGCCTGGTGACACTGGCGCTTGCGCTGATGCTGAGCGGTTGCGGGCTTGTTGGCGGCAATGAAGAAGTTCACTCGACACAGGCAAATGGATCGATCGAGAGCGCTAACGGGCCCGCGGCCGATTACCCGATGCTTCTGGGCGAACCATATAGGATCGATGGGATCGAATATGTCCCGGCCGATGTGCTGAACTATGACGAGGTTGGATACGCGAGCGCCGATCCAAATACCGGCATCACCGCATCGCATCGAACCTTGCCATTGCCAAGCTATGTCGAGGTTACCTCGCTCGAAACGGGCAAGACGATCCTCGTCAGGGCCGAACGCCGGGGACCGATGGTTGGCAACAGCCTGATCGGCCTTTCGACTGGGGCTCAGGAGCAGCTCGGGGCAAGCGAAGAGACTCCGGTGCGTGTGCGCCGGGTCAACCCGCCCGAAAGCGACCGCGCATTGCTCCGGGCCGGTCAATACGCACCGGAACGGCTTGAGACGCCGATGTCGCTGGTGGCCGTCCTGAAGCGCAAACTCCCTGAAAAGGGATCAGCTTCGCTCGCACCTCTACCGGCAGTGGCAACCAACGAAATCACGGCTGAACCGGTTGCCAAGCCTGCGCCCCTACTTGCCGAAGCCCATATCCCGGCTGAGGTGATCGAGGTAATCGATCCCTCGATTGCTGATCCGGTGCCTAGCCTTGCGATAGCAACTTCCGAAACAGCCGATCCAGAAGCGGTCCTACCAGCTGCAGCGGACCCGGTGATCGCTGTTGCTGAGGTGATTGCCGATCCGCTTAACAAGCCTGAACCTACCGCAGCCACACTGGTGGTCCAGGCCGCCACCTTCTCAGTCGAAGAAAACGCCAAACGTGCCGCAAATGCGCTGGAAGGATTTGTGGTCCCGACAGGCAAGTTCTTCCGGGTTCGGGTTGGTCCATATTCAAGCCGTGGACAGGCCGATGCCGCGCTCGCCAAGGTCAAGGCAGCGGGTTATAGCGACGCACGAGTCATCGACGCGGGCTGATTGCAGCTGACACTCCCCGCGCGCCTGGGAGTATCGTTTGCCGACTTATTCTACCCGGATTGCGCTGGCCTATGTGGCCCTGGTGTTTGCTGTTGCAGCCGATGCGCGCGACGACATGCCTTTGCCGCCCACAGCCGATGATGTTCCGATAGCGCTGCTGGTCGACGCCACTTCCGGGCAGGTGCTGCACGAGCGCAACGCCGACCGCCGCTTCATGCCCGCATCGATCACCAAGACGATGACCGCCTATGTCGCCTTCGAACTGATGGCAGAGGGCAAGCTCGATCCCAGGCAGACCTTCACTGTCCGTTCCCAGACCTTCGCCAAATGGCGGCGAAAGGGCTCCACGATGTTCCTTGAACAAGGTGCACACGTCAGCGTCGATGACCTGCTCATGGGAATCATGAATGTCTCAGCCAACGATGGTGCAGTGGTGCTGGCCGAAGGTGCGGCAGGCTCGGTTGACGAGTGGATCAAGCTAATGAACCAGAAGGCGCGCGAGCTTGGCATGTCAAATAGCCATTTCGGTACGCCCAACGGCTGGATGGACGATGGGCATACCTTTGTCAGCGCACGTGACCTGGTGAAGCTTGCCACCGCGATGCAGACCCGTCATCCGCTGAAATATGCGCGCTATATCGGGCACAGCGGCTTCGCTTATGGCGGGATTGCCCAACCCAATCACGATCCACTTGTTGGGCGGGTTCGCGGGGCAGACGGGATCAAGACCGGTTTCACCAATGAGGCGGGCATGGGCTATCTTGGCTCGGTCAAGCGCAATGGTCACCGGCTGACGCTGGTCGTCGCCGGCGTTGATCGCGCACGGGTTCGCAACCGTGCTGCCCGCGATTTCGTCGAATGGGGCTTTTCAAGTTTTGATGCCAAGCTGCTCTTTGCCAATGGCGCCATCGTCGGAGACGCCAAGGTCCAGGGTGGCAGCAGGCGAAAGGTGGGGCTGAAGGCGGCAGGGCCGATCTTTGTTTCGGTGCCGAAGGGAACAGATCCTGAAGTGTCGATACGCATTCATTACAACGGCCCGTTGAAAGCCCCGATTGATGAAAATGTGCCGGTTGCCGAGCTTGAATTGGAGGTGGCTGGAATGCCAACTTCGCGTATCCCGCTTATGGCGACAGAACCTGTGGCTAAAGCAGGATTTCTCGCACGAATCTGGAATGGTCTGATAGGCTGGGTGACATGACACGCGGCAGATTCATTGCGCTTGAGGGAGGGGAGGGAACGGGCAAGTCCACCCAGGCCACCCTCTTGGCCGAGGCTCTGCACGCGCAGGGTTTTGAAGTCGACGTTACGCGAGAGCCAGGCGGTACGCCTGGTGCCGAGGCGATCCGCGATCTGCTGCTCAATCCACCGGGAGAAGGCTGGGGAGCGGAAGCTGAGGCATTGCTCTTTGCCGCGGCACGTGCAGACCATGTCGCACGGCGGATCAGGCCGGCGTTGGAGCGCGGCGAATGGATCATTACCGATCGCTTCGTCGATTCAAGCCGTGCCTACCAGGGCGGGGCAGGGGCGCTGGGCGATAAAGCAATCGTTGCATTGCATACCATCGGATCGCACGGCTTGCGACCGGACCTCACGATCCTGCTCGAAGCGGACGAGGCGCAAGTCGCCGCACGATTAGCAGCGCGCGACGGCGATGCCAGCGATGCGATTGGTGGACGTGCCCAGGACTACCATCGCAAGGTCGCCGAAGCCTTTCGGCGCTGCGCAGCGGAAGACCCGGGTGGATTTGCGGTGATCGACGCATCCGGCACTCCGCAAGAGGTACACGCCGCGATCATGCAGTCGCTCGCACCATTGCTGGAACGAACATGACCGCCTGGCCCAATCACGAAGCGCCCTGGCGCGAATGGCGAGAGGCTATGTCTGGTGCGCGAATGCACCATGGCTGGATCCTCGCAGGGAAGGCGGGCCTTGGTAAACGCGCCTTTGCCGAAGCGGCAGCGCGTGAGCTGGTCGCGGAGCCGGGCATTCCGCAGCCCAAGGGCAATCACCCCGATATCCTGGTGCTGACCTATCTTCCGAAAGACGAGAAGGAGGAAAAGAAGCGCGACGAGGGGCAGAGTTACGAGGTTAAACGCAACATCAGCGTGGCGCAGATTCGCGGGCTGCAACAGCGGCTGACGACCCGCCCAACATTGGGATCGCGCCGGGTAGTGATCATCGATTCGGCCGACGACATGGAACGCAGCGCTTCCAACGCCCTGCTCAAGAGCCTTGAGGAACCACCCCGGGGCACATTTTTCGTCCTGGTCGCGCATCGTCCTGGACGGTTGCTGCCGACTATCCGCTCGCGTTGCCGCGTTTTGCGCTTCCCTTTGCTCTCCGACGAAGAGATTGCGCGGCTCTTGCTCGATGAAGAGCTCCAGGCTGACAGCGCTGCCCGTAGCGTAGCGATTGCGGCAGCCGGCGGGTCACTTGGTGCCGCCAAGCTCTTTATCGAGGAAGAAATGGGCCCGGTCGCCAATCTGCTGCGGCAGATTGTACGCGAAGGAGATCCAAACATGGTTCTGCGGGGCAGTCTGGTCCAGGCGATCGGCGCCAGGCCCAACCGCGTGCGGATGCAAGCCGTGTTCGATCTCGCGCGCGGAATAGTTGCCGAAGAGGCCAGGCAGGCCAGTGCTGGCGTCAATCCCGGACTGATCGAGACCCACGTGCAATTGGTCGAGCTTGCAGCACAGGCGCCGACCTACAATTTCGATCCAGGTCTACTGGCAATGGAGATTGGCGGCTTGCTTGCACGCGCGGCGGAGGCTAGCGAGCGCGCCGATGCCTGAACCCTTCTATATTACCACCGCCATCAACTATCCCAATGGGCGGCCACACATCGGCCACGCCTATGAAGGGATTGCAACCGACGTAATGGCGCGCTTCCAGCGGTTGATGGGGCGCGACGTGCGCTTTGTTACCGGAACCGACGAGCACGGGCTCAAGATGGATCAGACTGCGCGCAGGGAAGGCCGTTCCACGATCGACCTTGCCGACGAAATGTCTGGCTATTTCCGCAAGATGGCAGAGAAACTTAATCTTTCCTGCGACGATTTCGTTCGCACCACCGAACCGCGCCACCATGCGGCCAGCATTGAAATCTGGCGAAGGATGGAAGCGGCGGGCGATCTCTATCTTGATCGTTACGAGGGCTGGTATTCGGTCCGCGACGAAGCTTTTTACGACGAGAGCGAGCTGGTCGAGGGGGAAGGGGGGGCAATGCTCTCTCCGCAGGGAACTCCCGTCGAATGGACTGCGGAAGAGACATGGTTCTTCCGCCTGTCCAATTATCAGGACAAACTGCTGACGCTCTATCGTGACAATCCCGATTTCATCCGGCCCGAAAGCCGCCGTAACGAGGTTTTGCGCTTTGTCGAAGGCGGGCTGAAGGATCTCAGCGTTTCGCGCACCAGCTTCGATTGGGGGGTACCTGTCCCAAACAGTCCCGGTCACGTCATGTATGTGTGGGTCGATGCGCTCACCACCTACATGACCGGAGTTGGCTTTCCCGACGTCAGTGGGGAGATGTTCAGCAAATATTGGCCCGCCGATATTCATATGATCGGCAAGGATATTACCCGTTTCCACACGGTCTATTGGCCTGCCTTCCTGATGAGCGCCGGCTTGCCTTTGCCCAAGCAGGTGTTCAGCCACGGTTTCTTGCTAGCCCGCGGCGGCGAAAAGATGAGCAAAAGCGCCGGAAACGTGGTCGATCCGATGGAGCTGGCCGAGCGGTTTGGTGTCGATAATTTGCGCTATTTCTTCATGCGGGAAATCGCATTCGGCCAGGACGGCAGTTACTCGCCAGAGGCAATCGTGAACCGCGCCAATGCTGAGCTGGCTAACAGCTTTGGCAACCTGGCGCAGCGTACCTTGTCGATGATCTACAAGAATTTGGGCGGCAAATTGACGGTGGATTACAGCCCGGCAGAGGCAGATATTGCGCTCGAATCGGGCGTCAATGATGCATGCCGCAACCTGCTTCCGCGCGAATTCGAGAGGCTCAACTTCTCTGAGGGCCTTATGGAATGGATGCGGGCGGTCTTCGCCTGCAACCAATATGTCGACGAGCAGGCGCCATGGGCCCTGCGCAAGACCGATCCGGAACGGATGGTAGTGGTGCTGATGACATTGTTCCGGCAGGTTCGCGCCCTTGCCATTGCGGTTCTCCCAGTGGTTCCGGAATCGGCCGGTCGACTGCTCGACCAGCTCGGTGTCCCTGCTGATGAGCGTAATTTCGCTGCACTTTCGGACGATAGCTGGTTTGACCGGCTCGTTGCCGCTGGATTCATACTCGAACAGCCCCAAGGCGTCTTCCCGCGGCTCGAACTGCCGGAGGAAGAAGCAGCCTGATGCTCGTAGATAGCCATTGCCACCTCGAATATGAGGGGCTGGTCGAGGATCGGCAGGGGGTTCTGGAGCGCGCCCGAACGGCAGGGGTGGCGGGTTTCCTCAACATATCCACTCGCGAGCGCGAATGGGGCCAGGTTGTCGGTACCGCCGAGCGCGAACCCGATGTTTGGGCCAGCGTCGGTATCCATCCACACGAGGCCGATGCCCATGAGGACCTGGGAGCGGATTGCTTGCTCAAGGCCAGCGAAAATCCGCGTGTGATCGGTGTCGGAGAAACTGGACTCGATTATTATTACGACCGCTCCGATCGGGCCGTGCAGCGCGCGCTGTTCCGCACGCATATCGGCGTCGCGCGCGATACCGGACTTCCGGCGATCATCCATACGCGCGACGCGGAAGAGGATACGCTGGCGATACTCGAGGATGAAATGGGGAAGGGTGCCTTCCCTGCCCTGATTCACTGTTTCACCGCCTCTGCAGAATTCGGGCGCAAGGTGCTGGAATTGGGCCTTTCGATCTCGATTTCAGGGATTGTAACGTTCAAGAATGCCAAGGAATTGCAGGAGGTTGCGGCGCAGGTTCCAACCGACCGCCTGCTGGTGGAAACCGACAGCCCGTTTCTGGCGCCGGTTCCCCATCGCGGACGCAAATGTGAGCCGGCATTTGTCGCCGATACGGCGCGATTTGTGGCCGGGCTGCGAGATCAAAGCTTCGAACTGCTTTGCGAACAAACCAGCGCTAACTTCTTCAGATTGTTTGGAAAGGCCACGCGTTGAAGCTCATCATGCTTGGCTCTGGCACCTCAACTGGTGTCCCGCGTGTCGGCAATGAATGGGGCGATTGCGATCCCGATGAACCGCGCAATCGGCGTTCGCGGGTTTCTATCATGGTCGAAAGCGAGGAAGGAAAGCGCCTGCTTGTCGATACCTCGACCGATCTTCGCCAGCAACTCCTCGACAATGAGATCGACCGAATCGATGGTGTGTTTTGGACCCATGATCACGCCGACCATTGCCATGGCATCGATGATCTCAGGGTGTTGCGGTACGGTCGCGGCGGCCCGATTCCGGGGTTTGCCGCTACCGACACCGTCTATCGCCTGAGGCAGCGGTTTGGCTATGTATTTGCCGGGCAGTATGGCTATCCAACAATTGTTTCACTCGAAACCCTTGATAAATTACGACTTTTCGCGGGTTTTTCTGTCAAATGGTGCCAGATGCCGCATGGCCACACAGAAACGACCGGTTTCCGGTTTGAATCTGATGGCAAAAGTATTGCCTATGCCACTGATTATAGCGAAATTACCGACGAGATGGTTCGCCTATACCATGGCGTCGACATCCTGGTGAGCGACTGCCTCCGCCGCGATCCGCATCCTACACATGCACATCTGGCGATGGCGATTGAACTCGGAGAACGCTGTGGTGTCGGAAGGCTGGTACTGAGCCATTTGGACAAGAGCATGGACTACGCAACTGTCGAGGCTGAAACGCCGGATAACGTCGTGGTCGGATATGATCGTCTGGAGATTGTCGTATGAACGAAGGACAGATTGTCTCATTGGTTGCCATGGTTGGTTGGCTCATCCTTGCAGCGGGTGCTTTGGCGTCATATCGGCTTAATTGGAGCAAGGCGTTGAAGATGGGATTGACCTGGGTTGCGGTTTTCGCGGGTCTGTTTTTGCTTTTCGACATAGTTAGAGGGGGTTGAGGGCGGTATTTGACGAAGCATGCCTTCTCTCTATTTAACATAATATATATTATCAATTCAATGTAATCGATCCATGCACGAACAAATCGCTCGCCTCCTCCAGATCATGGAAAAGCTGCGGCATCCAGAAGAAGGATGCGAATGGGATCGCGCGCAAACGTTCAAAACAATCGTCCCGCATACAATCGAGGAAGCCTACGAGGTTGCGGACGCAGTGGAACGAAACGATATCGAAGACATCCGCAATGAACTCGGCGACCTTCTCTTCCAAGTCGTCTTCCAATCCCGCATCGCCGAAGAAACAGGCCAATTCAACTTCGAAGACGTGGCTCGCGCAATGTGCGACAAACTCGAGGCACGCCACCCCCACATTTTTGGCGATGAAGATTTACCAGGAGGCATGCGCGAGGAACGCTGGGAGGCGCTCAAGGCAAGCGAGCGTGCCGAGAAGGGAGCCGACAGCGCGCTCGATGGAGTGGCATTAGCTCTTCCGGCGTTGCTTAGGGCCCAAAAACTCCAAAAACGGGCCGCCCGCACCGGCTTTGACTGGCCGGACA
>SBHJ01000253.1 GCA_006226465.1 Alphaproteobacteria bacterium
TTGTCGGGGTCGATCCGGCGCCGGATCGCATTGTGGAGCTGGCTCGAATTCACGCGGAAGTGGATCCAGCCCATGCCCAATCCGTCAGCGCGCATAGCGGCGGCGAGCGTCTTGAGTTCGATGGCGCGCGGCGTTTCGGACGCCTGCGCCTCTTCTTCCAGCACCGCGATCAGCGAGGCGAGCGAAAGCAGTTTATGCGGATGATCGGCAGTCAATCGATTGGCGGCGTCTGACAGCGCCTCGGGACTGGACAGATCAGCAGCAAAATCCGCTGCACGCTCGCCGGCATAATCCAGCGCTGGTCGCAATTGATCAAGCAATCCGTGCGCCGGATCGATCGCCTCAAGCGCAGCGACATAGCGCACAAGCCGCCGCGCCTTTTCGGCAAGGCGATACTGGATCGAGGTGTACCATTTGATGTCGGTCCGCCCGTCCATGTCGTAGCCGACCCAGCTGGCAAAACGGAACGGTAGAGGGGAAAGGTTGCGCCAATCGTCGGGCCATTGGGCACTCGCATGCTCCAGCACTTCGCGCACGATGGAATCGCGTGCGTCCTGTGCGTTGGCGATTGCCTGAATTGCGCATTCATGCTCGTGATCGAGTGTGATGGCAGGTCGTGACGAACTGACTACGCATACGGCCTTGTCGATCCTATCGTCGCTGCTGGCGGCCTGAGCCACCGCACCGGATTGCACAGGGGTGAGCAGGAAGGTGGGATGCGCAGTGAATACGGCGTGCAGATGGGGGCGTTCCCAGGTCGCGCGAAGGCTCGCGAAATCGGGCGCCGCGAGGCTGGCGGACAGGGCGGCGCGATTGCTTTGCGGTGCAACCGGCGCGACCAGCCGCCGCAGCCGCGTGGCGCGGCTCTGCATGCTCTCGCATTCCAGCTCTGCAACCAAGCTCTCGATGTTAGCCAGGTCAGTTTCGCCCGCTTCCAGTGCTCGCGACAAATCGAGGCCGAGCTGGAACACCGGGTTGAACAGCGGGGTTTCGCGCGTACGCGCATGATGCTCGCTGAGCCGTTCGACCAGCTCGGCGACGTTCTTCATTGGCCGAGCCTTGCCGCCTCGTGGGCAAGCGCCTCGATTGCTGCCTTGTCGGGTACGCCGCGCGGGCAGACCCAGCTGCCACCCACGCACAGCACCGGATCGAAGGCAAGCCATTCTGCCGCATTGTTCAGGCTGATACCGCCGGTCGGGCAGAAGCGGCAGTGGTAGAAGGGAGCGGCGAGAGCCTTGAGAGCGGGCAGGCCGCCTGCCGCCATGGCGGGGAAGAATTTGAAATGGGTCAAGCCTAAGTCGAGTCCGCGCATAATGTCGCCAGCATTGGCGATTCCGGGCAGGAATGGCACTTGCGCTTCGATTGCTGCGCGTCCGAGCGGTTCGGTCAGGCCCGGTGACACGACGAATTCTGCGCCAGCATTCAACGCTTGATCAAGTTCAGCGGCATTGGTCACCGTGCCTGCGCCCACGACGGCGCCGGGCACCTGCTTCATCGCTGCGATGGCTTCGAGTGCAGCGGGGGTGCGCAGCGTCACTTCCAGCGCGGGCAGGCCGCCAGCGACCAATGCTTCGGCCAAAGGCACTGCATGTTCTACCTGATCGACCACAATCACCGGGATTACCGGCGCCAGTCGCATGATGTCTTCGACATTCTTCATTCAACTAAAGTCCTGCTGCGGCAAGCATTGCGCTGCCGCCCTTTTCGGCGCTGTCTGCGCCCTGACGAAACATGGCGAACAGCTCGCGCCCGGTACCCCAATGCGTCTTGGGATCGGGCGCTGCCTCACGCGCGTCAAGGTCGGCATCGGTCGAAAGCGCGCCGGTCTCAGCGCACAGGCGCACAGTATCGCCATCGCGCAGCATGCTGAGTGGCCCGCCACCCAGCGCCTCCGGCGTGACATGGATCGCCGCGGGGACCTTGCCCGATGCGCCAGACATTCGTCCATCGGTCACGAGCGCCACGCGGTAGCCGCGATCCAGCAACACGCCGAGCGGCGGGGTGAGCTTGTGCAGTTCGGGCATGCCATTGGCGCGCGGCCCCTGGAAGCGGACCACCACCACTACGTCGCGGTCAAGTTCGCCGCGTTTGAAGGCTTCGACCACGTCGTGCTGGTCATCGAACACGCGGCAGGGAGCCTCGACAGTCCAGCGCGCTTTGTCCACGGCGGATGACTTGAAGCATCCGCGCCCAAGATTGCCGGTGACCAATCGCATGCCGCCATCGGGTTGGAAGGGATCGCTGGCTGGGCGCAGCATTTCGGTGTTTCCGCTTTCGCCGATCTCGCGCCAAACGAGTTCCTCCTCGTCTAGCCCCGGTTCGCGGGCATAGGTGGACAGGTCGCCTTCGCTCACGGTTACAACGTCGCGGTGGCACAGGCCGGCGTCGAGCAATTCGCCGATTACATATCCCATGCCGCCTGCGGCCTGGAACTGGTTCACATCGCCAGGACCATTGGGATAGACTTTTGCGATCTGGGGCACAGCATGCGAAAGTTCGGTAAGATCGTCCCAATCGAAGACGATCCCGGCTGCCCGTGCCATTGCCGGGATATGGATCGCATGATTGGTCGATCCGCCGGTGGCGAGGAGGCCGATCGCGGCGTTTATAATTGCCTTCTCGTCGACGCAGCGTGCCAACGCCTTGCCACGATTGCCGGCCAGCTCCGCCAGCCGATGCACGGCATTGCGATCGAGCGCCTGGCGCAATTTCGTTCCCGGCTGGACGAAGGCGCTGCCCGGTATGTGCAGCCCCATCATTTCCATCATCATCTGGTTCGAATTGGCGGTGCCATAGAAAGTGCAAGTACCGGGCGAGTGATAGCTCGCCATTTCGCTGGCGAGCAACTCGTCGCGGCCGACCTTGCCTTCGGCATAGAGCTGGCGGGTCTTCTGCTTTTCCTTGTTGGCGATGCCACTGGGCATCGGGCCGCTGGGCACGAAGATCGCGGGTAGATGGCCAAATCGCAGCGCGCCGATCACCAAGCCTGGCACGATCTTGTCGCAAATGCCGAGCAGCGCCACACCGTCATACATGTCGTGGCTGAGTGCTACTGCGGTCGAAAGCGCGATCGTGTCGCGGCTGAACAGCGACAGCTCCATGCCGTCTTCGCCCTGGGTCACGCCATCGCACATGGCAGGCGTGGCACCGGCGACTTGGGCGGTCGCGCCCACTTCGCGGGCATAGATCTTCATCCGCTCAGGATAACGCCCATAGGGCTGATGCGCGCTGAGCATGTCGTTGTAGGCAGTGACGATCCCTAGGTTGGGGCCGCGCGCGGCCGTGATCGCGGCCTGATCCTCCAGTGCCCCGGCATAGGCGTGGGCGAGGTTTGAGCAGCCGAATGACCTGCGACCCGATCCGCGCTCGGCCTCGCGGTCCATCAGGTCGAGATAGGCCTGCCGACTGGCGCGAGAGCGTTCGATCACCCGCTGGGTGACGCGCTCTATCGCTGGGTTGAGGTCACTCATGCCAGCTCACCCCGTCGCGTTCGGCGAGCGCGATCGCCGCACTCGGTCCCCAGGTTCCGGCGGTATAGGTCTTCGGCTTAAGCTCTTCGGAACCCCATTCCTCGCGGATGGCATCGATCCAGTTCCATTGCGCCTCGACTTCGTCACGCCGGACAAACAGCGTCTGGTCGCCTTCGATCAGGTCGAGCAGCAAGCGCTCATAAGCAATCCGTCGCACCGCGCCCGAAAAGGCGTCGGGCATGGCAATATCGAGCGGAACCGGACGCAGACGAATGCCCTCGCGGTCCAGTCCGGGAACCTTTGCCATCAGCGATAGTGAGATGTTTTCCTCGGGCTGTATGCCGATCACCAGCTTGTTGGGCTGCATGGTGGCACCGCCGCCGCCCTTCTTTTGGCCCGCAAAGATCGAATGCGGCACAGGGCGGAAATGGACGATGATCTCGGTCACACGCTCGGGCATGCGCTTCCCGGTGCGAAGGTAGAATGGCACACCCTTCCAGCGCCAATTGTCAACATGTGCCTTGATCGCGACGAAAGTCTCGGTGTCCGAGTCCTTGCCCAGTTCCTCGTCATAGCCGGGCACCGCGGCACCGTTGACCGCGCCCGCACGATATTGGCCGGTTACGGTTTCTCCGGTGGCTACCCGGCGCAGCGCGCGCAGTGCCTTGACCTTTTCGTCCCGGACGGCGGTCGCGTCAAAGCTGGTCGGCGGTTCCATCGCCACCAGGGCCAGTAACTGCAGCATATGGTTCTGCACCATGTCGCGCAGCGCCCCGGCATCGTCATAGAACGCGACGCGACCTTCGAGCCCCACCGTTTCAGCGACAGTGATCTGGACATGGTCGATGTAATTGCAGTTCCAGATCGGCTCGAACAATATGTTGGCAAAGCGCAGCGCAAGCAGGTTCTGGACCGTTTCCTTGCCAAGATAGTGGTCGATCCGGAAAATGCGGTCTTCGGGGAAGGCGCCCGCCACTGCATCGTTAATATCGCAGCTGGTCGAGAGGTCGGTGCCGAGCGGCTTTTCGAGGCACATGCGCACGTTCTCGCCAGTCAGGCCGGCATGCTGCAATCCTTTGATCGTCGGGCCAAACAGGCTTGGTGCGGTCGAAAGGAAGATCGCGAGGCCCTGCTTGGGCTCTCCCACCTTAGCCGCGAGATCGGCGTAGCCGTCGAGCGTGGTGGCATCGAGCTGCTGGTAGGACAGGCGATTGAGGAAATCGGCCAATCCGCCACGCCGATCGGGTGGCAGGAATTTCTCCAGCGCTTCGCGTGCGAAATTACGAAATTCATTGTCGGAAAGCGATGAACGGGCCGTACCGACGATCTTGAGGTCATCGCGCAACAATTCATCCGCGCTGAGCGCGGCGAGCGACGGCAGCAGCATGCGTTGCGACAGGTCCCCAGTCGCGCCGAACAACAACAGGCGGTCAGCGGTGAAGCTCATGCGATGATTGCTCCTCTGGCAATTCCCAGCGCACAGCTACCAGCGCATGCTTCCATACGCTAGAGCAGCGCATAGCTATTCAATGGCAATCGCTGCCGGAATCCAGTAACCAGCGATGGCATGGCTATTCGGGTGGGGAGAAAATTCGATGCAGCCCGAAACCATTGCACTTTGCCAGCGCATCGGGGAACTGAGCCCTGGAAAAGTTGCCAAGCCGACCCTAGTTTATTTTGACATTATCGGGATTGCTTGGCCGATACGCTGCCTTCTGCATCTAAAGGATATCGACTACGAACTGATCAAGATCCCGATCGAGCTATGGATGGAGCGGGATGAGAACGACGTACAGTTGCTGAAGCAAAGCTTCAGGAATGGTCATGTCCCGCTCTATGTTGATCTTGAGGTGGGTCTCAACCAGAGCCATCTCATCCTCGAGTATCTGATGGATCGGCACGGATTGGATGGCGCCACCCTGTCAGAACGATTTGCCGTCCGCGAGGTCATGCTACAGGCCTACGACGCCTTGTTTCATTGGAACGGTTTGTTCCGCGTCAACGTCAGGCTTGGTTTGCCCGATAAGATCGCCGATGCGAGGATGAACGCTTTCATGGGTGAAGGCGAATGGCCTGTTGCAAGCAATGGCTATGACAACAACCTGCGCGCATTCGACAAGTATTTGCAGGCCAATCAGGCAGGCAGCGGCTTCTTCGTCGGCAATTCCCTGACTGGGGCCGATCTCTATGCGTTCAATGTCCTGTGCAATTGGTACAAGGCACTTGCACCAGCGCGGTTCAGTCAGGACTATCCGCTGTTGGAGGCGTTTATCCAGAAGATTGCCGCCATTCCGGGAGTGGCAGACTACATTGCCAAGAAGCAGGAGGCGACAACCTGGTTTCCGTTGCCACATGCTGCCATGCGCTTGACTTCAAAAGAAGAATTGCAGGGCCTGACGGGTAAAACCTGACAAGGCCAGACTTGGTGTATCAAGCGATGGCGCCAAACAGATCATGCGCGTCGGAATCTTCGATTTCGACATCTACGACATCGCCTTGTGCCAGCGTTTTGGGCACATTGCGAAGATAGACCGCACCGTCGATCTCAGGTGCATCGGCCTGCGAACGCCCGGTGGCACCAATGTCGCCGTCATCGTCCGGATCGCCAACCTCGTCGATAATGACAGGGATCGTCTTGCCGATCTTCGCTTCGAGCTTGGCCGCGCTGATGCGCTCGGTCACTTCCATGACGCGGGCGTAGCGTTCTTCCTTGACCTCTTCGGCCACTGGATCGGGCAGGGCATTAGCGGCGGCGCCCGCAACCGGTTCGAAGCGGAAGGCTCCGACGCGATCGAGCTGCGCTTGTTCGAGCCAATCGAGCAAATACTTGAAGTCGTCTTCGGTTTCACCGGGAAAACCGACCACGAAGCTCGAACGGATCGCGATTTCGGGGCAGATTTCGCGCCAGCTCTTGAGCCGTTCGAGCACCTTGGCCTCGTTCGCTGGGCGCTTCATGGCGCGCAGGACGCTGGGCGAAGCATGTTGGAAGGGAATGTCGAGATAGGGCGTCAGTAATCCCTCTGCCATCAGCGGGATCACCGCATCGACATGCGGATAGGGATAGACATAGTGCAGCCGCACCCATGGCACTTGGCCTTCCGGCGTGCGCAGCTGGCCGAGCTCGCGGGCCAGGTCGGCCATATGCGCGCGGACCGGATTACCCTTCCAGTTGCGCTCTTCATGCCGGATATCGACGCCATAGGCCGAAGTGTCCTGGCTGATGACCAGCAGTTCCTTCGTTCCCGCGGCAACGAGCTTTTCGGCCTCGCGCAGGACGGCGTCGACCCGACGGCTTACCAGCTTGCCGCGCAAATGCGGGATGATGCAGAAGGCGCAGGAATGATTGCAACCTTCTGAAATCTTGAGATAAGAATAGTGCCGCGGAGTCAGTTTGACGTCCGGCTGGGGTATCAGGTCCACGAATGGGCCTTGAGACGGCGGAGCGTGGATATGCACCGCTTCGACCACTTGCTCGTATTGATGTGCCCCGGTTACTGCGAGGACCGAAGGATGCGCAGCGCGGATCGCTTCGGCTTCTTCGCCCATGCACCCGGTCACGATCACACGCCCATTCTCGGCAATGGCTTCGCCGATTGCTGCGAGGCTTTCCTCTTTGGCGCTGTCGAGAAAACCGCAAGTGTTTACCAGCACCACGTCGGCCCCTGCATAATCCGCGCTCATGGCATAGCCATCGGCACGCAGGCGCGTGAGGATGCGCTCGGAATCGACGAGCGCCTTGGGGCAACCGAGGCTGACCATGCCGACTTTCTTCTGATCCGGGATCGTTGCCATGGCTGGCGCCCCTACACGCGCGCGATCCAACGCGCCACTATCAATCGCCTGAGCCTAGTTGCCGCCATTCTGTGGTGTCGCGACGATCTCAACCAAGATATCGCCTTCCTGCAGGGTCTGGCATCCCTCTTCCCAATAGCCCAGCAATTCATCTCCGCGATAGACCCGCAGGCCCCGCCCGCCCGACTGCAATTGCTCGATCGACTGGCCAATTTCTTCGGGCGCCACTTCGCGCTCGACCAGTTTGACCCTGCCCGAATGCGAGGCGAGATCGGCCAGATAATCGGCAATATGTGCGCCGCGCGCGCTGCCCGCGAGCAGCAGACCGGTAAAGCGCACCGGGTTGATGACGTTGTTCGCGCCTGCCTGCCGCGCCAGGAATTCGTTGTCGTCCGCGCGCACCACCACGCTGATTGGCACATCGGGCGCCAGATGCCGCACGGTCAGCACGATCAAGATCGAGGTGTCGTCACGTCCGGCGGAAACCAGTACCGTCTGGGCCTCGCGAATGCGGACAGCCTCCAATGTGGAATCGCGCGTGGCATCGGCCGCAATGACATTGCAGCCCATCATTTCGGCTTCGGCAATCCGGTCCTCGCTCGGATCGACCACCACGATATTGCGCGGATCGGTGCCGCGCTCGATCAGTTCGGCGACACTCTCCGAACCAGACACGCCATAGCCGAGCACGACGATATGGTCCGTCAAATTGTTCTGAATGCGGGCCATGCGCCATTTCTCCCAACTGCGCTTTATAAGGAAGTTATAGGCCGTGCCGACAAAAATGAAGAGCACGGCGAACCGGACAGGGGTAACGATGATCGCCTCGACCAGACGCGCGCGGTCGCTGACCGGGGCAATATCGCCGAACCCGGTGGTGGTGATCGATATCATGGTGAAATAGATCACGTCGAGGAAGCTGACTTCGCCGTCGAGATTATCGACCAGCCCATCGTGATCCCACCAATGGATCATCACGACCATGAGGATCAGTCCCAGCGCCAAGCCCAGCCGGATGCCGAGATCGCCCCAGACGGGCACCTTGACCGCCCGCCGCAATGGTTTGAACTGCGGGCGGCGCATCCGCATCATTCGCGTTAGGGCCGGTCTGTGATCACTTGTGTCGGTCACGGTGCCTGTGTGTCACCCTGCGAAGCGATCGGCAAGAGCAGCGACCGAAGCATGGTGCGTCAGATCGAGTTGGAGCGGGGTGACGGATACAAAACCTTCGGCAATCGCCTCGAGATCGGTACCATGGTCGGGCGTGTGTTCGATCGCATCGAGTCCGAACCAATAGTAGCGCTGGCCGCGTGGATCGCGCCCTTCGACGACTGAAGCGCGGGCATAGTCGTGAAACCCCTGCCGCACTACGCGCATTCCGCGCACCTCGCTGGCGTCAAGCGAAGGGAAATTGACGCTGAGCAGCGTGCGCGGTTCGAAAGGGGTGTCGAGCAGCGGTTCGATAACTCTGCGCGCCCAATGTCGGGCGGCGTTGAACCGGTCGCCCGATGGCGGGCGCTCCTGCGTCATCACCTGGCTCAGCGCGATCGACCGGATCCCCGCCAATGCCCCCTCCATTGCGGCGGAAACGGTGCCAGAATAGGTAATGTCATCGCCCAGGTTCGCCCCGGCGTTGATGCCCGATAGGACGAGGTCGGGCGGGCCGTCCATGATCTGCTTCAGACCGATCGATACCGCATCGGTGGGCGTACCCGTCACAGAGAAACGCCGCTCGCCATGTTTGCGCAGCCGCACCGGCAGCGACAGTGTCAGTGAATGGCCCGCACCGGTCTGGTTGTCCGACGGGGCGCAGACCCAGACATCGTCCGACAATTCGCGCGCGATCTGTTCCAGCAATTCGATGCCGGGCGCATGAATGCCATCATCATTGGTGACGAGAACGCGCATCAGCGGGCGGGAACGAGCTTGGTCATGCCGCCCGTATAGCCATGCAGCACTTCGGGCACTTCCACGCTGCCGTCTTCCTGCTGGTAATTCTCCAGCACTGCCACCAGAGTACGCCCGACCGCGAGCCCGGAACCGTTGAGCGTATGGACGAATGCGGCCTTCTTTTCACCCTCAGGGCGATAGCGCGCATTCATCCGGCGCGCCTGGAAATCGCCGCACCAACTGATCGAGCTGATTTCGCGATAGGCATCCTGGCCGGGCAGCCATACCTCCAGGTCGTAGGTCTTGCGCGCGCCAAAGCCCATATCACCGGTGCATAGCAGCATTTTGCGATAGGGCAGGCCCAAAGCTTCGAGGATACCCTCTGCGCTCTTGACCATATGATCGTGCTCGGCCGCGGCATCTTCCTCGCGGCACACGCATACCAGCTCTACTTTCTCAAACTGGTGCTGGCGGATGAAACCGCGCGTGTCCTTGCCCGCTGCGCCCGCTTCGCTGCGGAAGCAGGGCGTGAGCGCGGTCATGCGGAGCGGGGTGGATAGATCGTCGATGATCTGTTCGCGCACCGCGTTGGTCAGCGAAACCTCGGCGGTGGGGATCAGCCAGCGATCGTCGGTCGTGCGAAAGTTATCTTCGGCAAACTTGGGCAATTGTCCGGTGCCGTAGAGAGAATCCCCGCGCACCAGCAGCGGCGGATTACATTCGGTGTAGCCATTCTCGCTTGTCTGCTTGTCGAGCATGAACTGCGCCAGCGCCCGGTGCAGCCGTGCCATCTGTCCGCGCAGGAAAGTGAAGCGCGCGCCCGAAATCGCCGCGCCGGTTTCGAAATCCATTCCCAGTGCCGGGCCGACGTCCGCGTGTTCGCCCGGGGTGAACGCGAACTCGCGCGGCGTGCCCCAGCGGCTGACCTCGACATTGTCGTTCTCGTCCGCACCTTCGGGCACGTCGTCGGCGGGCAGATTGGGGATCGCCGCGAGCAAGGCCTCAAGATTCTGGTCCGCAGCACGTGAAGTGTCCTCGGCTGCGGGCATGGTCTGCTTCAACTCGGCAACTTCGGCCTTGAGCGCCTCGGCTGTGTCCTTGTCGCCCTGCGCCATGGCCTGGCCGATAGCCCTGGAGGCTTCATTGCGGCGGTTCTGCATTTCCTGCAGGCGGGTGGCCGATGCGCGGCGTACCTCGTCGGCCTCGATCAGATGCGTGGCGACTGGTTCCGCTCCACGCTTGGCCAAGGCCGCGTCGAAAGCTTCAGGATTGTCGCGAATAAATCGGATATCGTGCATGGCAGCGCCTATGCCCGCTCGCCCCGACAAATTCTAGGCATCAATTACCAGCGGCTTTGCGTGGGGCAAATG
>SBHJ01000100.1 GCA_006226465.1 Alphaproteobacteria bacterium
CGCACAACAGGCCTGATACATGACCGCATCCGATCACACGCCGGCGCCACTCCAACAACACTTGCGCGACAGGGGGCATCCATACATGACCCGGGATTTTCATTGAGAATTGACCCGGCTACTGGTCTGTCCCGCAGCGCGGGATCAGGGTCAAGTGGGTGATATCTCCTTCGCCGATTTCGGGGTTGCGGAACTGGCTTTGAAGCGGAAGCTGTCGTTGCCGGTTTCGATGATGTGGCAATGATGGGTGAGGCGATCGAGGAGCGCAGTGGTCATCTTGGCATCGCCGAACACGCCCGACCATTCGCTGAAGCTCAGGTTGGTGGTGATGATGACGCTGGTGCGCTCATAGAGCTTGCTGAGCAGGTGGAACAGCAGCGCGCCGCCGGACGGGCTGAAGGGCAGATATCCGAGCTCATCGAGAACGATGAGGTCGAGGCGCAAAAGGCGCTCGGCCAGTTGGCCCGCCTTGTTCATGGCTTTTTCCTGTTCGAGGGCATTGACCAGATCGACAGTGGCGAAGAAGCGCACCTTCTTGCGGTGATGCTCAACGGCCTGGACGCCAAGGGCTGTCGCGATGTGACTTTTTCCGGTGCCTGGTCCGCCGATCAGCACGACATTGTCGGCGTTGTCCATGAAGTCACCGCGATGGAGTTGACGCACGATCGGCTCGTTCACTTCGCTGGCGGCAAAGTCGAAGCCGGCCAGGTCCTTGTAGGCGGGGAACCTGGCGGCCTTGATCTGGTAGGCGATCGATCTCACCTCGCGCTCGGCGACCTCGGCCTTGAGCAGTTGCGAGAGGATCGGCATGGCGGCATCGAAGGCCGGCGCTCCTTGCTGGGCAAGATCGGTGGCCGCCTGAGCCATGCCGTACATCTTGAGGCTGCGCAGCATGACGATGACAGCCGCACTGGCGGGATCATGACGCATGGCGCCGCCTCCCGTCACGCAGGCTATCGTAGCGCAGGACGTTCGCTTCCGGTTCGCAGTCCAGGTTCAGGGCTTGCGGAGCATCTATAGGAGGTACATCGATTGGTTTGCCGTCCAAAAGTCTGTGCAGCAGATTGAGAATGTGGGTCTTGGTCGGCACCTCGGCCTCGAGGGCAAGTTCCACGGCATGAAGCACCGCCTGTTCGTCATGCTGCAGGACCAGGGCCAGGATCTCGGCCATCTCCCGGTCTCCGCCAGCGCGCTTGAGCAGATGCGCCTGGAGGTGCCGGAAGGCATCAGGCATCTCCAGGAAGGGTGCCCCATTGCGCAGGGCTCCGGGCTTGCGCTGGACGACGGCAAGGTAATGCCGCCAGTCATAGATCGTCCGCCCCGGGCCCTGATGGGAGCGGTCAATGATGCGGGCATGTTCGCACAGGATCTGCCCTTCGGCCGCGATGACGAGCCGATCCGGGTAAACCCGCAGGCTGACGGGACGGTTGGCGAAGGAAGCAGGCACGCTGTAGCGATTACGTTCAAAGGTCACCAGGCACGTCGGGGAGACCCGCTTGGAATGCTCGACGAACCCGTCGAAGGGACGACCAACCGGCATCAGGCTGGCGAGTTCCTCGGCGTGGACATCAGCAACGCTGCCAGGCAATCCTCCATGCTGGATATCGTCCCACTGCGCGATGCACTGCTCCTCGAGCCACGCATTGAGCGCATCGATATCCGGGAAGCTGGGCATCGGCTGCCATAGCCGGCGCCGGGCATCCTGAACATTCTTCTCGACCTGTCCCTTCTCCCAGCCCGAGGCCGGATTACAGAACTCCGGTGCAAACAGGTAATGGCTGGCCATCGCGGCGAACCGCGCATTGACCTGCCGGGCCTTGCCCGTTCCGATCCGGTCGACCGCCGTCTTCATATTGTCAAAGATCCCGCGTTGCGGGACGCCGCCCAACACCCGAAAGGCATTCGTCAGCGCATCGAACAGCATCTCGTGCGTCTGCAGAAGATAGGCTCGTACGGCGAAGGCCTTGCTGTGCGACAACTTGGTGTGGGCTACCTGCAGCTTCACCGTCTTGCCGCCGAGCAGCGCGTAATCCTCGCTCCAGTCGAACTGGAAGGCCTCACTGCGGATTCCGGGGTGATCGCGCGCACCATTCCGATTTGATGGCGCGCAGCATTCCGACATGATCGCGCGCAGCGTTCCGAGCAATACCCGCGCAGCATTCCGAGATGATCGCGCGCAGTTTGGGATGACGTGAGGCCTGATCGTTGGGACCAGTTCCCTGGCTGAGCAGCCGGGAGGATTGGATGCCGACGAGGAGGGTTGTGATGCGCCAAGTGCGCGAGATCTTGAGACTGAGCCTGGATGCGAGGCTATCGACGCGCTCGGCAGCCGAGCTCGTGGGCACCAGCGCGACGACGGTGCGCGATACGGTGAAGCGGTTCCGGCAGTCGGGGCTTTCCTGGCCGCTGCCGGCCGAGATCAGCGATACGGACCTGGAGGAGCGCCTCTATGGCGTCTGCGGGATAAAGACGGGGCGCCGCAGGCTGTCTGAGCCGGACTGGTCGGTGGTGGCCCGCGAGCTGAAGCGCAAGCACGTGACGCTGCAGGTGCTCTGGGAGGAGTACAACACCGAGCATCCGGATGGGTATCGCTACAGTCGGTTCTGCGATCTGTTTCGCCGCTGGGAAGGACGCCTGCCACTGGTGATGCGCCAGAGCCATGCTGGCGGCGAGAGGCTGTTCCTCGACTATGCCGGTGACACGGTGCCAGTCGTGATCAATCGGCGGACTGGCGAGGTCCGCGGTGCCCACATCTTCGTCGCTGTGATGGGCGGCTCCAGTTTGTCGTTCGCACTGGCGACATGGACCGAGCAGTTTGCCGACTGGATCGAGGGCAACAATGCCGCTCTCGCTTTCTTTGGCGGCGTGCCGCAGCTGCTCGTACCCGACAATGCCAAAGTGGCGGTGATCAAGGCCTGCCACTTCGATCCCCAGATCAATCGCAGCTACACCGACATGGCGCGTCATTACGGCACGGCAGTGCTGCCGGCGCGGCCGCGCAAGCCGCGCGACAAGGCCAAGGTCGAAGCTTGCGTCGGGATTGTCGAGCGCTGGCTGCTGGGCAGGTTGCGCAACCGGATCATCGATGAGCTGACGGTGGCCAAAGGCGATGGCCGCATTGCCGCTCGGATGAAGAGCCTTGCCAAGGTCGAGCTGCTCATCCTGGACGACTGGGGCTTGCAGCCGCTCGATGGCAATGCCCGGCACCATCTGCTCGAGATCCTGGAAGATCGCTACGGCCAACGCTCCACGCTGGTCACCAGTCAGCTCCCGGTGGCCCGCTGGCATCAGACGATCAACGATCCAACCTATGCCGATGCCATCCTCGACCGCCTCGTCCACAACGCCCACCGCCTCGAGCTCGAAGGCGAGTCCATGCGCCGGCCCGCAACGCCAACTGCCGCTTGACCACATCACCGACATAGGTGACATCGACCACCAACGATCAGCCGCTTCAACTGCGCGCGATCAAATCGGAACGCTGCGCGGCATCAGATTGGAATGCCTGCGCGCGATCGTCGGAATCCGCACTCACCCGGCTGAAACGCCAGAGGCACAAATGTGCCGCGCCCGCTGCTGCGCTGTTCGCGCTGCCGTTCGGCCTTCCACTCCCGCACAAAAGCGGCGACCCGCCCGTAGGAGCCATCGTAGCCCAGAGCGCCAAGATCCTTGTAAAGTTGCTTTGCCGTTCGGCGTTGCTTGCGCGACTTGCGCGCCTCCACGCACAACCAACCCGTCAGCTTCTCCGAAAACCGGTCCAGTTTGCTCGGTCGATCCGGAGCCTTGAACTGCGGCTCCACCGTATCCGCCCGAAGGTATTTGCGGATCGTGTTGCGCGACAGTCCGCTCCGCCGCTCAATCTCCCGGATCGGAAGATGCTCCCGCAAATGCCAACGCCGGATTACACTCAGAAGGTCCATGTCGATCAATCCTCGATCCCCTGACAGCCAAGCCAGGGGCAGGTTCAAACATGGGTCAATTCTCAGTGGAAATTTACGCCCATCCCGGGTCACTTCTCAGTGCAAATCTACAGTGTCAGTGTCGACGCTTTATGCTTATGTCGATGCGAAAGGTCAGCCGCGAGAGCGGGCCAGCGAATTGCTGGGCAAGCGCGGGGTTCGGCCTAAAATAGCAGCATAGGCCGAGCAGTGCCGGTCAGCTTTCTCTCGGACGAGCAGGCACGGCGCTATGGTCGCTTCGCCGGCGATCCTACATCGGACCAGTTGGCGCGCCATTTTCATCTCGACGATGCAGACCGGATGTTCATCGGCGCGCACCGCGGCGATCACAACAGGCTCGGCGTTGCGGTACAGCTTGGCTCTTTGCGGTTGCTCGGTACCTTTCTCGAAGATCCGGCACAGACACCGGCGTCGGTCATGCGGTTCGCAGGCAGCCAGCTGGCGATCGACGAGCCGTGCGAACGGATGGCGCAATATTGCGCGACCAAGGGACGATGGCGGCACGGCCCGCGCATCCGCGACCATTATGGCTACCAGGTTTTCTCCGATCCACGCATCGCGTTCCGATTGCATCGTTTTCTGTACGCGCTGTGCTGGACGGGCACCGATCGGCCATCGGCGCTCTTCGATGCAGCGGCGACGTGGCTGATTGAATCCAAGGTGCTGTTGCCAGGGCTGTCCGTCCTCGAGCGCGATATCGCACGAGTCCGCACACGGGTCGCCGCGCATGTTCATCGCCGTCTCATCGACAGGCTGACGTCGGAGCAACGCGCCCGGCTCGACACGCTGGTCGCCGTTATTGGCGACGGGCGGCAAAGCCCGCTCGATCGACTGCGTGACGGTCCATACCTGCAAAGCGGACCCGAGATCAGCCGCGCCGTTGATCGCCTTACCGAAATCCGCACGTTCACAGCGGGCTTGCCCGAACTTGACCGGGTGCCACCCGGCAAGGCGGTCGCATTGGCGCGATTTGCCGGTGCGGCGCGGGCGCAGGCGGTGGCCCGCCTCCCCGACGATCGGCGCGCTGCCACCCTCGTCGCGTTCATCCGCACCCTCGAAGCGTCGGCCAGCGACGATGTCATCGACCTGTTCGACGTCGTGTCGACCAGAATGTTTTCCAATGCGCGCATCAACGCCAGGGATGCCCGGATGCGTTCGCTGCGTGATCTCGATGCCGCATCGCTCCGGCTTCGCGATGCCGGCGTCGTGCTGCTCGATGATAGCATCAGCGATGCGCAGGTGCGCGCGGCCGTGTTCGCGCTCGTCGACCGGGCAGCGCTGACCGACGCCGTCGCACAGGTGAACCTTCTCGCGCGGCCGAACGACGAGAGCTATTTTGTCGAGTTGCGCCAGCAGGCCGGGACGATGCGCTATCTGCCGAAGATGCTGGCAGCGCTCGATCTTGCCGCCGCGCCCGCAGGACAGCCGCTGCTCGACGCGGTCGACCACCTGCGAAGAGTTCACAGGGGCGAGAAGCGCCGTGGACCGCCACCAACATCGTTCGTCCCCAAGGGGTGGGCGCGCCAGTTGAAGAGTGATGACGGTACATTCGATCTGACCGGATACCGGCTTTGTACGCTCGACCGGCTACGCCGCGCCATTCGCCGTCGCGACGTCTTTCCTGTTCGCTCGCTTCGCTACGCCGACCCGCGCAAAGGCCTGCTGACAGGAGCCGCCTGGGAAGCGGCGCGACCGACGGTATGCCGCACGGTCGGCGTGGCGGTCGCTGGCGACGAGGAGATCGCCAGGCTGTCCGCGCGGCTCGATCTCGCCTACCGCGAGACAGCGGCGCGCGTACCGGACAACGATGCCGTGACCATCACGAAAACGGCGAGCGGCGCCGACCTGTCGATCGCACCGCTCGACAGGATCGACGAGCCACTCAGCCTCACCGATCTCCATAGGGCAATCGACGCGCGCTTGCCGCAGCTGGATCTTCCCGAGCTGATCCTGGAGATGCATGCGCGAACCGGTTTCGCGGCGGCGTTCACGCATGCCAGCGAAGGCAATGCACGCGCCGAGGATATAGCGACGACGATCTGCGCGGTGCTTGTCGCGGAGGCCACCAATACCGGATTCGAACCGCTTGTCCGTCCCGAGGTGTCCGCGCTGCGCCGGTCACGGTTGAGCTGGGTGAAGCAGAACTTCATCCGCGCCGAGACGCTGACCACAGCCAACGCGCTGCTGGTCGCGGCCCATAACAGGATACCACTGGCCCGCGTTTGGGGCAGCGGCGAGGTCGCCTCTGCCGATGGACTGCGTTTCACCGTGCCGGTCCGCACGATCCACGCCGGCCCAAACCCGCGCTATTTCGGGCGCGAACGCGGCGTCACCTGGTACAATCTGGTTTCCGATCGCTTTTCCGGGCTGAATGCCCTGACGGTGCCCGGTACGTTGCGGGACAGTCTCTATCTGCTTGCCGTCGTGCTCGACCAGGAAACCGAATTGCGGCCAGACGAGATCATGACCGACACAGCCGGCTACACCGACACGATCTTCGGCATTTTTCACCTGCTCGGGCTCCAGTTCTCGCCGCGCATCGCCGACATTGGCGGCGCGCGGTTCTGGCGTGTCGATGGCAAGGCCGATTATGGCGTGCTGGATGACCTCGCCGCGAATAGGATCAACACCAGGCTGATTGTCGAACATTGGGATGATCTCCTTCGACTGGCCGGATCGCTCAAACTCGGCGTCGTGCGCGCGACCGATCTCACCCGTGTCCTTCAGACCAATGATCGCCCCACCAGGCTGGCACGTGCCCTTCAGGAGCTTGGCCGCCTCATCAAGTCACTCTACATGCTGCGGTTCATCGACGACGAAACCTACCGGCGCCGGATCCTGGTCCAGCTCAATCGCGGCGAGAGCCGCCACTTGCTTGCCCGCACCATATTCCACGGCAAGCGCGGTGAACTTCGCCAGCGCTACCGCGAAGGGCAGGAGGATCAGCTCGGCGCGCTCGGGCTCGTCGTCAACCTGGTCGTGCTCTGGAACACGATCTACATCGACGCGGCGGTCAGCCAGCTACGCGCCGAAGGCCATGTGATCCTGGACGAGGACGTCGCCCGCCTCTCGCCGCTTGGTTCCAGGCACATCAACATGCTCGGGCGCTATGCCTTCACCATTCCCGACATCGTGGCGCGCGGCGAGTTGAGGCCGCTACGCGATCCTGGTGCCACAGGTATCGACGATGCTTGAAGCCCCTTATGTAGGTTTTCTGTTCCGTTGCTACTCAAACCCCTTTACTAGAAGCTCCGTGGCCCTATCGAAGGGGGCAGGTCAGCTAATCATTGGTGGTTAACCTAGCTGTTATACCGCAAAAGATGCACTATCCTTCGTATATTAGAGATCTAACTAAATGATAAGTAAGAAAAATAATGCTGCGGAATTTCACAGAGTGTGACGTCGGAAACGAGTTCAAGCTATACGAGCGGATGGAGGTCGCCAGCGATATGTTAGCTGCTCGACGGAGGACCAATCTCGGCACTATGCGATTCGCTGTGTCGTTCCTTAGTCATTACGCACTAAATAGTCTAGCTGCTTAGTCGATGCAAACATTTGTCGCGATTGGAGCCGCCATCACGCTAAACAACCGTCGATCGACTCAATGAACGACTGCGCTGTCCGGACCGGGAACGACGGCCGCCAACGGCAAAAGTTGGCGAGCGCTATCTGTCTCTATTCTCATCAGCATGACCAATTTTCCTACAGTCCTATATTGACTATTCCTGTCGTCAGTAATTCACGGAGAAAAACATGAGCAACGCGTCGCATCCGCAACCCGTTACAGCTGCCGAAAATTATCGCGGCGTATGGGGTCATCGCATTGGTTTCGGCACCAAAGCGGCAATTCTCGTTATCGATTTCGTCAAAGCTTATACGCTCGAACATGCGCCGCTATACGCGCCGGGCGTCGCTCCGGCCGTCCGCGAAACCATAGGCGTCCTTGACGCTGCGAGAAGGCATGGCGTGCGCGTTATCCATACGGTCGTGAGCCACCAGTCGTCCGACTTTGCGGACGCCGGCGTATGGGCTCTTAAGGCACCAGTTGTGAAATGCTTGGCCGAGAAACCGTTCAACGAAGTGTGCGAAGGCGTCGAGCCACTTCCCAGCGAGTTAGTCATAAGCAAGCAATATGCAAGCGCCTTCTTCGGTACGAGCCTTGCGGCAACACTCACCGCCGCGCAAGTCGACACCCTGATTTTAACGGGCTGCTCGACGAGTGGCTGCGTACGCGCCACCGCCGTCGATGCAGTTCAGAACGGTTTTCGCGTAATCGTTCCGCGGGAATGTGTAGGTGACCGGCATAGCGGCCCTCACGAGGCGAACCTCTTCGACATCGATAGTAAGTATGGCGATGTTGTTAGCAAGCAGGAAGTTCTTGATTTCATTGAACGCCCGCGAAGCGTTCGGTAAAGACTAGGCGAAATTTGTTACTAACAGGAGAACAACTAATGAATAAACTGACTCAAACGAGCCACTATGACTACCAACCCATCATCGACCGCGCGCCACTCAAGTTTCCCAATGGCGCTCGCGTGGCTGTCGTTCCTTACATCAACATTGAGCACTTCCCTGAAGACATTCCCGGTACCGCGATCGTCCCCGCCACGGCGAGGTTCATTCCTGACGCACTGAACTATGGTTGGCGTGACTATGGAAATCGCGTTGGACTGTGGCGAATCATGGACATCATGGACGCGTTGCACATGCGTGGCACAGTCTGTCTGAACTCGGACATCATCACCGAATACCCACGCATCATCGAGGAAGGCGAGCGCCGCAACTGGGCTTGGATTGGTCACGGAATCAACAATGCACCTACCAATTTTCTTGCCGATATCGATGAGGACAGGGAGCGGACTATCATCCGGACAGTGCTTGAGAAGATGGAAAAAGTGCTCGGGCGCAAGACTAAAGGTTGGCTTGGACCCTTTCTCACGGAAACGCTCAACACGCCACACATCTTGGCAGAGTTGGGTGTCGAATATCTCTGCGACTTCACCGCGGACGACCAGCCGTTTAAATTTAACACACGTTCGGGAAGCCTCATTTCGGTACCCTACTCTCTTGAACTCAACGATCTCCCCGCTTTCATGAGCATCGGTGTCTCGCCGGCCGACTTCGGAGACATGATTGTCGATCAGTTCGACGTTCTGTACGAAGAGGGGCAGGATAACGCCCGTGTAATGCCCATCTGTCTGCACACTTTCCTGGTCGGCCAGCCATTCCGCGCGAAGCATTTGAGGCGCGCGTTCGAACACATCGCCCGTCATTCAGGCGTCTGGTTTGCGACGGGCGATGAGATCAATGACTGGTATCGGAGCAGCGTCATCGCGGCGTAGCGTGCCTGATAAGTCGCGCACGCTGCGTGGAAAATTGGCGAGCCAATTTCAATTAATAACGCTGATTGCATCGATTGAAACGACGGATCCGTCCGATCACTCTCAGATAGTGCCCATGTCGACGAAAGTCAGCCATAACGAAGCCTATGTCGGCCTAAAAATGCCCAGCGGGATCATTCTCATAGGGCACGTCTGAGCTTCGAATGAGTATTGAAAAGTAAGAGGAAGGAGTTCCGGTAATACCCCCTGAAATCCACCGCTGGGAGAAGTAGAATTTTCTCGTTAAGAGGGAGTTCTGCAGATGAAGAAGTCGAGATTCACAGATAGCCAGATATTGGAGGCGCTCAAGCGCGCGGAGGCTGGGCTTGCGGTGCCGGAGCTATGCCGGGAACTGGGCATCAGTTCGGCAACGTTCTACAAATGGCGCTCGAAGTACGGCGGGATGGACGCGTCGATGATGTCGCGCATGAAGGAGCTCGAGGCGGAGAATGCCCGGCTGCGCAAGATGTACATCGAGGAGAAGCTCAAGGCTGAGATTGCCTCGGAGGCGCTGCAAAAAAAGTTCTGAAGCCATCTCGCCGGCGCGAGATGGCAAAGCAGGTTGTGCAACAGCGCCGCGTGTCAATTCGTGTGGCGTGCACAGTGTTCGGCATCAGCGAGTCGTGCTACCGATACGAGGCGAAGTTGAACACGGAGAACGAAGAGATTGCAGACTGGCTGATGCGTATCACGGGCTGTCATCGCAACTGGGGCTTTCTGCTGTGCTATTACTACTTGCGTAACGTGCAGGGATTCGGGTGGAACCACAAGCGCATCTACCGGATTTATCGGGAGCTGGAGCTGAACCTGCGCATCAAGCCGAAGAAACGCTTGGTGCGCGAAACGCCGCAGCCGCTGTCGGTGCCGCATGCCATCAACGAAGTGTGGTCAATGGACTTCATGCATGACCAGCTCGTTGACGGGCGCAGCATCCGGACGCTGAACGTGATTGATGATTTCAACCGCGAGGCGCTGGGCATTGAGGTGGATTTCTCGCTGCCGTCCGAGCGGGTGATTCGCACGCTGGAGCAGCACATGGAATGGCGTGGCAAGCCGAAGGTAATTCGTTGTGACAACGTCCTATGTTGGGAGGCCGCAGCGGGAAAAGGCCAGCAGGTCTCGTTACGCCGATCGTGACCGGCGTTGCGTATTTTGTGATCCAGATG
>SBHJ01000242.1 GCA_006226465.1 Alphaproteobacteria bacterium
CGCAGCTTCTCGAAATCGGCGGCGTCGGTCGGGAACAGGCCGCAGAACACCACCGGCTGCACTTCCTTGTAGCCGGGCAGCGGGCTGGTCGCCCCACCCTTCACTGTGGTGATCGTGTCGCCCACGCGGGCCTGTTCGACTTCCTTGATCTGTGCGGTGATGAAGCCGATTTCGCCCGGGCCGAGTTCGGGCAGCTCGACGCGCTTGGGGGTGAAGCAGCCGACCCGGTCGATCAGGTGCTGGGTCCCGCCTTGCATGAATTTGACGCTGAGCCCCTTGGTGATGACGCCGTCGATCACGCGCACCAGGATGACCACGCCGAGATAGGGATCGTACCAGGAGTCGACCAGCGAAGCCTTGAGCGGCGCGGTGCGATCGCCGGTGGGGGGCGGGATCTTGGCGACCACCGCCTCCAGCACTTCCTCGATCCCGATGCCCGATTTGGCGCTGGTGAGCACGGCTTCGCTGGCGTCGAGGCCGATAATGTCCTCGATCTCGGCGCGGACCTGTTCGGGCTCGGCCGCGGGCAGGTCGATCTTGTTGATGACGGGAACGATTTCGTGGTCGTGCTCGATCGACTGATAGACGTTGGCGAGCGTCTGCGCCTCGACCCCTTGTGCGGCGTCGACCACCAGCAGCGCGCCCTCGCAGGCGGCGAGGCTGCGCGAGACTTCGTAGGCGAAGTCGACATGGCCGGGCGTGTCCATCAGGTTGAGCTCGTAAGCTTCGCCATTCTTGGCGGTGTAGTTGAGCCGCACGGTCTGGGCCTTGATCGTGATCCCGCGTTCGCGCTCAATGTCCATGTTATCAAGCACTTGTTCGCTCATCTCGCGCTCGGCCAGCCCGCCGGTGAACTGGATCAGCCGGTCAGCCAGCGTCGACTTGCCATGGTCGATATGGGCTATGATGCTGAAATTGCGGATGTGCGAAAGGTCGGTCATTGCGCCGCGCCATTAGCGGTGCAAAGCCAAACTGTCAGCACCTATATGTGATTGGCTTACGCGGCGTCGCTTGAAGGGAAATTCGCATAGGCGAATTGCGGCACGCTGCCCTGGTTGAGCAGCCCCCCCTCCATCGAGTTATATGCCCCGTTTGAAAGTGCGGTTAGCTGCGCACCTGCTGCAGCCAAAGCATAGGGTGAAACGCGGTGACGCGTGCACAGCCCGCCCGAGCCATCGTCGATGAGCGCGGTTTCGAACTCCAGCCCCTGAATCTCGTTATTCGAGCGAATGACAGTCGCGACCGCGAGTTGCCCGCCACCTAGGTCGACCACGAACTGGGTTCCCATTGGAACATCGAGCAAACCTTCGATGAGCGCGCCGCTCTTCGAGAGATTGCGCAATGTCACCTCGTAAGAATGATCATCGTGAATCACGTGAATCTTGCGGAAGACGGTGCGGCGGCGGGCTCGCTTACTGCGCTTGAGCGCCTCGATCTTCCATGCGCCGCTGGTCATTTCTTCCAGGGCCTCTGCACCGGTCACCGGATCGGAATAGATCGGCCCTTGCAGGAACCTGACCCCGGCATCCTGCAGTGCGTCAGCCAGATCGACTGCATCGATGCCCGTCGCGATCGTACTCATTTCCATGGCTTCGGCCAGAGCGACAATGGCTCCGACGAGTCCGACTTCGCGGCTGCCTTCACGGACGGTTTCGGGATAGAAACTCGGGCCGATCTTGATGCTATTGAACGGCGCGCGGCGAAGATATCCGAGTGAAGAATAGCCCGTGCCGAACTCATCCAGAGTCATGCGTGTGCCCAGCTTGAACAGGTTGGCGATCGTCTTATCGACTACATTGGAATCGCCAAGAAATACGGACTCCTTGACCTCAAGCTCGAGACGGGCCGGGTTGAGATCGCTTTCGTCCAGCGCTGCCGATACGGCTTCAAGGAAGCTATCCGCCATGAAGTAGCTGGTTGGGATATTCACCGATACGCGCAGGTCACCGGGCCATTGCGCCGCTTCAAGGCATGCCTGCCTGATTGTCCATTGGCCGACATCGACAATCGAACTGCTTCCCTCGACGATCTGCGCGAATTCTTCCTCGTCAATCTCGCCACGCTGTGGGTGGTTCCAACATACCAATGCCTCAAGCCCGGACACCGTCTGATCATCCCGGCACACGAGCGGCTGGTACTTCAGGAAGAGTTGCTCTTCGCGAATAGCTTCAAGCAGGTCTCCTTCTAGACGACGGCGGAAGATCGTCTCGTTCTCAAGATCCCCGGTGTAGAAGCGATACTGCCCGCGGCCGCCATTTTTTGCTGCATAAAGCGCAAGATCGGCAGAACGCACAACTTCTTCGCGGGTTACGCCGTCATGCGGAGCGATCGCGATACCAACTGATGCACCGATGATGCAGCGCCCTTCCTCAAGCGAGTACGGTTGCGTCAGCATGGCGATGATCTTGCCCGCGATTTCACCCAGTTCGCCGCGGTCATCGATATCTGGGAGCATGACCTGGAATTCATCACCTCCAAGCCGACCAATTTCACAATCGCGATCAATGGCGCGTTTCAGGCGAGATGAAACCTGCTTCAGCAATTCGTCACCCGCGGCATGGCCCAGCGTGTCATTGACTTGCTTGAACCGATCAAGGTCCATCATCATGATCGCGCAATTGCGCTTGGCCGCACGGAATGCGGTGAGCGTTCCATCGATCATGTGTGCCATGCGGTGACGATTTGCGAGGCCGGTTAGCGAATCGAACTTTGCGAGACGTTCGGTTTCTTCCTCGTGCCGATATTCTTCGGTGATATCGCTCCCGGTTCCACGGAAACCTTCAAATGCATCCATGTCCGAAAATACAGGTCGGCCCGAAATGCGGATCACCACATCTGCGGCCTCAATCTCCGGCCCCACCAGGAATCCCGAGAATGATTTACGCGCACCCAGCTTGAGCGAAAGCGACTGCGAACGCCCCCCACCCTCAAGAGATTTGAACACAGACTGCAGCGGCTTGCCGAGAACGTCCTCCAACGGAACTCCCAGACGATCTGCGATAGCTGCGCTTAGATAGGTGATCCGCCCTTCGCTGTCCGTTGACCAAAACCAACCCAGACCCGAACGCTCGAGCTCCGAAAGCATGTCGAGCTTGTCAGCGTCGGTCAGCAACCCAGTGGATTCAACGCGCGGGTTGTCTCCAGGCGCACGAGCGCCTTCTTTCCTTCCGCCAGAAAAGAGAGCCTTGAAAGGCACCTCGAGCTTCTCCCGCAAATCCGCGCACCAATTCGATCGATGCCGTGAATTCGACGTAAGTCCGTTTGGTTATTTTTGTGCTAATTTTGCGAGGTAAATTTGGGAAAATTCAGTGGCCGGCCTCCAGGGCCAGGCCTCCTTAGGCAGCGTTGACCCGGCGATGCTTGATATCAACCTCGGTGAAGGCTTTTGGGGCAAACTGCACAAGATCTGGCACGCCCGAGCTCTGCAAGGCAGCGTAGGGGTCGTCAGGAAGCGAGGCCAAGGGACGCCCGGCGGCTTCGATCAGATAGGGCGATACGCGGTGTCGTGTGCATAGGCCGTCTGCACCATCGCTGATCAATTCAGTTTCAAATTCAAGACCTTGTCTCGAGTCATTTGAGCGACGCACTGTTGCGACTGCCAATTGCCCGCCTCCCAGGTCGAGCACAACGTCGGTTCCCACAGGCACCTCCAACAGCCCATCGACCAACGCGCCAGACTTGGAAAGGTTGCGGAGCACAACGCTGTAACGATGGTCACCATGCACCAGGCCCACACGGCGGTATTCAGTGCGCCGGTCGGCGCGTGACCGCGATGGCCCTTTAGGCTCGAAAGTCAGATCGCCAGATTCGAACTTCGCCAGCAGATCTTCCTGGCTCACTGCAAGAGAGAACAATCGACCCTGCAGATGACTTGCCCCATGGCCTGTCACGAGTTCAAGTTCTTCTTTGGTTTCCACACCTTCCGCCACGGTTTCCATGCCCAGTGCGCTAGCCAGACTAACCACCGAACTAATGATGGCAGCATTGTGTTTGTCGCGCGTCGATGACCCACGGACAAAACTCTGATCGATCTTGATCTTGTCGAACGGAGCATGACGCAGATAGCTGAGCGAACTGTAGCCGGTGCCGAAATCATCGAGCGCCAGACGCACACCAAGAGATTTCAGCTTGCCAAATATCTCCTGAGTCTTGACCTGATCGGCCATGAAGACACTCTCGGTGATTTCAAGCTCGATCCGGGAAGGTTGAATGCCGGATTTTCGGAGCGCATGATCGACCAGATCGACAAAACCCTCATCCATGAACTGGATTGCCGAGACATTCACTGCGACGCGAATATCTCCAGGCCATTCAAGAGCTTGCATGCAAACCTGTTCAAGCGCCCAATTGCCTAACTCCACGATCAGGCCGGTTTCCTCGGCGATGGGGATGAACAGCCCCGGAGATATGTCCCCTCGATCGGGGTGAGGCCAACGCATCAGCGCCTCGAAACATTTCACCCGGTGCGTCGTCGCATCTACGATAGGCTGATAATGCATCACCAACTGTTTTCTGGCGATCGCATCGTGCAATTCTTCTTCGATCACCTGGCGGCGCCTGGCATCGTCCCGTAGTTCGCTGGAATAGAAGCGATAATGTGCGATCGAGCTCCTGGCCACGCTCTGCGCAAGATCCGCCGCCTTTATCAATTCGCCGGCATCAACCCCATCATAGGGCGCGGTCGCAATGCCAATGGAAGCCCCGATGATGGCGCGAGTGCCATGCGCCGAATAAGGCTGCGTTACGAGCTGCAAGATACGCTCGGCAGTCTCGCCCAGTTCACCCCGGTCGTCGATGTCCGGCAGCATCAGCATGAATTCGTTATCGCCCTGGCGGGCGATCTCCGCAGCGTAACCCGCGATTGACTTCAATCTGGCCGCAACCTGCCTGAGCAACTCGTCGCCTGCCGCACGTCCCAATGTCTCATTGACTTGCCTGAATCGATCCAGGCCTAGCAGTATGACGGAGCAACTTCGTTTGGCGTTCCGAAATCCAGCTAGAGCTTCAGTCAAACGATCATGCATGCGAACTCGGTTGCAAAGCCCAGTGACCGGATCGAACTGCGCAAGGCGCAAGGCCTCCTGGCTCTGGGCTCGCGATTCAGTCGCGTCCCTCGCGCTGCCGCGGTACCCCACGAACTTGCCTCTGCCATCGAACTTTGGCTGGCCGGCAATCTCCCACCACACTGCTTCGCCGGGCGTATCGGCGAGCCGGACCGTCAAATTGGTGATGGCATTATGTGATCCAATCACAAATGTGAGAGGTCGCTGCACAGCGAGCTTGCCCTGTGCGCCCTGGGCTTCGTCGGGCAAGAACAGATCCACAATCGGAGCACCCAGGACGGAATCCTTGTCCCACGAAAGCTGCTCGAAGGCACTGTCAGAAAGATAGGTCAATTTGCCACTGGCATCTGTGGCCCAGAACCAGCCCAGACCGGAGCTCTCGAAGCTTTCGAGCATCTCGGCCTTGCGGGCAAGCCGTGACGAACCGAACAGGGAGAATCCAGTCCCCCTGTTGCGATGGCGCGATTTGCCGGCAGGTCCTTTCGCTTCGCTTGCTTCCCGCATTCATGCACCCCGGAGGCGTATTCTTATTCTCGCCTTGATTATGTTGCTGGGCCTTAACCATCATTTCTTGCCAAACCGATAATGTTCCGACCCTCGTTTCTGCACTACAATCCAACTCCGATTGTCATATAGCGGTCCCGGCCAGGTGCTTTCGCTGCTTGCCAAGGCTGCGCGCCCGCGTCATCTTGCTTTCGATAGCCTGTCAGGGAGAAGGACGTTGGCGAAACAGACCAAACTTGAAAACGAGGCCGCGCAATACACTTCGGCATTGGGACCATTGGTCGGAATTGCACGTGAAGATTTTTTGGGCGCGGTAGCTCTGCTGCTGCGCGAAACCGCGTCCGATCCGCAGCGAATTATGAAGCATGCACGCGATATGGGCGAGGACATGGTCAAGATCATGACCGGCAAATCCGAATTGGCGCCCGATCCCAAAGACAAGCGCTTCGTGGATCCCGCATGGCAATATAACCCCTTCTTTCGCGCCGGGGCGCAGTATTACCTCGCCGTCCAGAAGGGCATGCGCAACTGGCTGGAAGAACTTGAGCTTGACGATCTGGAACGCGACCGTGCCAATTTCATCTCCAACATAATCATCGACAGTCTGGCTCCAACAAACAGCCTAATCGGCAACCCCACCGCTCAAAAGCGGGTTATCGACAGTGGCGGGCTTTCGCTGATCAAGGGGCTCCAGAACGCCTACAAGGACATGGTCCATAACAAGGGGATGGTCAGCCAGGTCGATAAGCGCCCCTTCAAGCTTGGCGAGAATGTAGCAACGTCGAAAGGTGCGGTGATCCACCGAACCGAGATGTACGAGCTGATCCAATATGCGCCAACGACGGACAAGGTTTACGCTATCCCGCAGCTCACCATCCCGCCCCAGATCAACAAGATGTACATCAACGATCTGTCCCCTGAAAAATCCGTGGTGAAGTACCAGCTCGACAATGGGATTCAGACATTCATCATTTCATGGCGGAATCCGTCGAAGGAACAGGGCGTGTGGGGGATGGACGATTATGTCGATTCCTGCATCGAAGCGATCGAGATCGTCGGCAAGGTAACCGGCTCGGACAAAGTCAATGTTTCTGCCGGCTGCTCAGGCGGACAAACCGCCAGCATCGTCGCTTCGAAGCTTGCAGCGGAAAAAAACGACATTCTTGGCGCGCTGACGCTGATGGTGTGCGTGCTGCACCCGATGCAGAACGATATCGAGGCCGGCTCCCTTGTATCGGAAAACGGGATGAAGTTGGCCAGGCGGCGCGCCGAAAAGGCCGGGATTATCAAGGCAGACGATCTGGCGCGGGGTTTTGCCTGGTTGAGACCCAATGACCTGATCTGGAATTACGTAATCAACAACTATCTGCTTGGCGCCGATCCGCCAGCCTTCGACGTGCTGTTCTGGAACGCAGACGCAACCAATCTTTCCGGCAGCCTGATGGGCGATTTCCTGACGCTTTACGAAACGCTCGCCTTTACCAAGAAGGGTGAAGTCGAGATGGCAGACCACAAGATCGACCTGAGCAAGGTCACATCGGACCTGTTCATCCTGGGCGGAGTGACCGATCATATCACCCCTTGGAAGGCGACTTATCGCTCCACCCGGCTGTTTGGCTCGAAAGACATTACCTACGCCCTCAGCCAATCGGGACACATGCAGGCAATCCTCAACCCTCCCGGCAATCCCAAGGCCAAGTACTACCTCCAGAAGAAGCAGGGCAAACTGCCAGAAACCGCCGATCAATGGCTCGAAGGCACCGAGGAAACTGCAGGTAGTTGGTGGCCATTCTGGATGGAATGGATGCAGAAGCGGTCTGGCAAGCAGATGGCCGCCCCGAAAGAACTGGGGAATGCGGTGTACAAGCCTCTGGACCCGGCCCCCGGACTATACGTAGTCGAGGAAAGATAGAACGGTTCCCATGCAGGAATCGCAACGGAGGAATGCCGGGTTGAGCGACAATCTCAACGAGGTGCTTGACGAAGCCCTTGATCATGCGATGCGGGATGCCCGCATCACGATGGAAACCGTCGGCGGGCGAAACTTGCGGGTGGCGACCTGGCGGCTCGACCAGCCCAGTGATCACCTGCCGATCCTGTTCTTCAACGGTATCGGCGCCAATATCGAAGCAGTCGCCCCGCTGGCCGATGCGCTTGATGATCGCCCGTTCATCATGTTCGACATGCCAGGCGTCGGCGGATCGCCCGAACCGGTGATCCCCTACAATGCGGTGACCATGGCCTGGACAACGACCCAGCTGCTTGATCGGCTTGGGGTGGACAAGGTCGATGTCATGGGCGTGAGCTGGGGCGGCGCGATGGCGCAGCATTTCGCTCTCCAGCATCCAAAACGGACCCGCCGACTGATCCTGGCTGCAACAAGTGCAGGCATGGTGATGATACCGGGCAATATCAGCTCGCTTTCAAAGATGGCGGATCCCCGGCGTTATATCGATGCTGCTTTCATGGAAGAGCATTTCCAGACGCTTTATGGCGGGGCGCTTGGTAATGCGCTCAACAAGATGGAACATATCCATCGGCTCAGCCCGCCTTCGCCGCGCGGCTATTTCTACCAGCTGATCGCCATGCTCGGATGGACCAGCGCACCGGCCCTGCCCTTCATGAAGAAGAAGACGTTGATCATGATGGGGGATGAGGATCACATTGTCCCGCTCCCCAATGGCTGGCTGCTCGACAAGCTGATCCCCAATAGCGAATTGCTGGTCTTGCGCGGTGGGGGGCACCTGTTCCTTATGAGCCATAGTGACGAGTGTGTGGCAGCGATCCATCGCTTCCTCGACGAGCCCGAAGAGGGCGCGGTCAGCGAAGCAGCCTGAACATTGGCCGCAGCGGAGAATTACTGACATGCGGCATATTGCAATCATCGGCTCAGGCCCGGCAGGCTACTACACAGCGGAAGCCGCACAAAAGCGCTGGGGTGACGAAGTCAAGGTTGATGTATTCGATCTCCTGCCGGTTCCCTATGGCTTGATCCGCACTGGGGTTGCTCCCGATCACCAGTCGATCAAAGGCGTCTCAAAACGCTATGAATCGACTGCGCTGAGCGAGAATGTCCGTTTTGTCGGGAACGTCTGCGTCGGCAAGGACGTGACCATTCCTGAACTGACCGAGCTCTACGACGCAATCGTTATTGCCACCGGCGCCCCGCATGATCGCAAACTGGGCATGGAGGGCGAGGAACTTTCCAACATCTTTGGCAGTGCTGCCTTTGTCGGATGGTACAATGGCCACCCGCAATTCGCCAATCTCGATCCAGATCTCTCTGGCAAGCACGCCGTTGTAATCGGCATGGGCAATGTCGCGCTCGATGTTGCACGCATCTTGGCCAAGACCGAGACCGAGTTCGAAGGTGCCGATATCGTCGCCCATGCACTTGACCTCTTGCGCCAGAGCAAGCTGCAGAAGATTACCATCCTGGGCAGGCGCGGCCCGCACCAGATCATGATGACGCCCAAGGAATTGGGCGAACTGGCCGCACTGGAACGCGCCAGCCCGCGCGTGGACAAGGATGATCTTCCCGACGAGGCCGAGGATGCACTGCTCGAACCCGGGTTGCGCAAGTCTGTCACACATTTGCGCAGCTTCGCTGCGATCCCCGAGAGCCTGCACGCCGAAAAGCCGATCGAGATAGAAATCGATTTCTTTGCCAGTCCGGTTTCATTTGCCGGAGAGGATGGTGGGGTCAAATCGATCCGCGTCGAACGCACCGAAGTGCATGCGGGCAGGGCCACTGGCACGGGTGAATTTTATGACGTGCCGGCCGATTTGGTGGTGAGCTGCATCGGCTATCGATCCTCTCCCTTAGCCGATGTCCCGTTTGATGATCGCGCAGGCCGTTTCGCCAACGACGAAGGACGCATCCTGCCGGGTATCTATTGTGTCGGGTGGGCACGGCGCGGGCCAAGCGGCACAATCGGCACCAACCGACCCGATGGATTTGGAGTGATAGACAGGATCGTGGAAGACCTGGAGAGCGGTGCATTAGGCAAGGCTACCAAACAGGGGCGCTCGGGCTTCGATGCATTGGCCGAGAAGCGTGGGCTCAATATTGTGACGTTCCGCGATTGGAAAAGAATCGAAGAGGCCGAGGAAAAGGCCGCGCGCGAAGGTGCCCCTCGCGAAAAATTCGTCGATATCGAATCCATGATCCGCGCCAAGGGATAGACTGGGCCAGTTATGCCCTCACCTCCTGCTGATCCGGTCAACGCACCGCGCCGAGCGATGCATGGTACGGGCGGCGCGCTTGATCGGGCCGGATTTGCCTGGGCCACATTCGAATGGGCGCGCAATCCTTATTACATTCTGATCGTGATCTATGTCTTTGCGCCTTATTTCGCGCGCGACATAATCGGTGCCGATCTAATCACCAGCGGCGCCTTGAACGGACTTTCGCCCGAAACTGCCCGAGAAACCGCCAACGCGCAGGGACAGGCTACAATTGCCACAGTAACCAAATGGGCCGGGATCATCGCTGCTCTCACCGCCCCGTTTCTCGGAGCCGCGCTCGATCGAGGCGGCAGGCTCAAACCGGTGATCGCCTTACCGATCGCAACCATTACCGTGTGTTCAGCCTTGCTTTGGTTCGCCCTTCCCGGCGGTGGGGGCTTCACCAACCCGACTATTATGGCGCTGCTCGTTATCGCATACGTCAGTTACACCTATTCCGAAGTGACGCACAACGCGATGCTGCCTGCCGCGGGTGCGCCCACGCAGCTATCGATGATATCAGGTCTGGGGCTGGGGCTCGGCAACCTTGCCGCCACTCTGATTTTCCTCGC
>SBHJ01000039.1 GCA_006226465.1 Alphaproteobacteria bacterium
GAAACTGTCTTCACCGAAACCGTCGCGTTTGTCCCGCCCCCGACGGCGTCCTCTGTCGTAACCCATATCCTGCGTAATACCTTGTTCGACGCCCACACTCGTGACGGCCAGATGAGCGGGCGACAGCTCAACCGGACGAAGCAGAAATTCTGGCAAGCGCCAGTTCTCCCACCTTATCACGCACGCCCATAGCGCACAAACCTGCATCTAGCGAACGATTTAACCGCACCGGCGACCATGACAGAATCTTGTGACATTTTCGCATACATGCCCTTCACAGCCGTTAGGCAGAAAGCCCAAGCCCCCATTGTTCGTCAGCATTCGTCCCGCAGCCCTCCGCAGCATGGCTCGCGGCAAGGCTCGACGGCTATTAACATCTGTGTCAGGAGATGGGCATGGGAGATCTGATTCAACTGATTGGTTCTGTTGTCGCAATCCTGTTTGTCGCCTGGCTTGTGCGAAGGATGGGCCTTGGCGGAGACCCCAGGATTCGCACCGAGGAACAGGCCCGCGCGCTGGCAAAAGATTCGATCTGCGGTTTCGACGCAGAAGAAATCGCGCTCGACCGGGCCGGTATCGGCGCATTGCTGCGGGATTCGGCGGGCCGTGTGCTGCTCCTGCGGCAACATGGCTCCCACTTTGCGGCGCGCCTGCTTGATGGCAGCAGCCAGGCGCGGCTCGATCGGAATTTCCTGACCATCACGCCTGCGGAAAGGACCTTCGGCTCGATCACGCTTGATCTGGGCGACAAGGCCGGCGTCTGGGCGGCGGGGTTTAGACGCGTTGCGGGAGACCGGCATGCCTGAGTTCAACCCGGTGGACTATGCCGTCCCCGGCTTCATCCTGTTGATCCTGATCGAGATGATCTGGGCCAAGCGGCGCCGGCCGGAAGCTTATGAGGCACGCGACACTCTTGTTTCGCTTGCCTTGGGCGTTGGTTCGACAGTCGCGCGAATATTGGTCGCCGGCGTGACCCTGGTCATCTTCATGCGCACTTGGGACTATCGCCTGTTCGACCTTGGCCTGACCTGGTGGGTGTGGATCCTGTGCTTCGTGCTCGACGATCTGGCCTATTACTGGTTCCATCGCACCGCCCACCGAATTCGCTGGTTCTGGGCCAGCCATGTGAACCATCATTCGAGCCAGCATTACAACCTTTCGACCGCGCTCAGGCAAACCTGGACCGGCTTCATCGCCATTTCTTTCATATTCCGCCTTCCGCTGGTGCTGCTCGGTTTCCATCCGGCGATGATCTTCTTCGTCGGGGCGATCAACCTGATCTACCAGTTCTGGATCCATACCGAGGCGATTGGCCGCATGCCGCGCTGGTTCGAGGCAGTGATGAACACGCCAAGTCACCATCGGGTCCACCATGCCACCAACCCGGTCTATCTCGATCGCAACTATGCCGGGGTGTTCATCACTTGGGACAAGATGTTCGGTACATTCCAGCCTGAACTCGACAGCGAAGAAATCCGATACGGCATCGTCAAGCAGTTGGGCAGTTTCAACCTGTTGTGGGCGGCGTTCCACGAATGGATCGGAATAGCGCAGGACATGGGGCGAGCACCATGGAAGCACAAGCTCTCCTACCTTCTGCGCGAGCCCGGCTGGACCCATGACGGTAGCCGCGACACATCCGACATGATCCGCGCGCGCTGGCTTGAGCAACAATCGCGAAAAGAAGGCGCTACAAGTGAGAACTCGATTGCGATGGCGGGAGAGTCGACCTAACCTTTACGTAAAGGGAGAGGTCATGGACGAATTCGACTATGTAGTGATCGGCGGGGGCAGTGCGGGCAGTGCTGCTGCGGGACGTTTGGCTGAAGATGGTCGCCAGCGTGTGTGCTTGCTCGAAGCGGGCGGTCGCAACAACAATATGCTGGTCAAGACACCCGGGTTTATGCCGTTCCTTCTCAAGAATGCGAATTACCGCTTCGAGACCGTTCCGCAAAAAGGACTCAATGGACGAATCGGCTATCAGCCGCGCGGTCGTGGCCTCGGCGGCTCATCGGCGATCAACGCCATGGTCTATATCCGCGGGCACGCCTGGGACTACGATAATTGGGCTGCGCTCGGCTGCACCGGCTGGGCCTATGACGATGTGCTCCCATGGTTCAGGCGCTGCGAAGACAATATTCGTGGCGGCGACGATTATCACGGCACCAATGGGCCGTTGCGAGTATCCGATCAGAGATGGCCAAATGCCACCAGCCGGGCATTTGTCGAAAGCGCTGCCGCGCTCCAACTGCCGCGCAATCCTGATTTCAACGGTGCCAAACAGGAGGGCTTCGGTCTCTACCAGGTTACCCAGAAAGACGGGGAGCGCTGGTCAGCGGCCCGGGCCTATGTCGAGCCGCTGCGCGGCAAGGACAACTTCGATATTCGCACCGGCGCGCAAGTCCAGAAGCTGGTGATCGAAGATGGGCGTGTCATTGGTGTCGAAATCAAGCGCGGCTCAAAGCGCGAAGTGATCAAGGCGCGCAGCGGGGTGATCCTTTCGGCCGGTGCCTTCAATTCTCCGCAAATCCTGATGTTGTCCGGCATAGGACCGGCCGAACACCTGAAACAGCACGGCATCGATGTCGTGCTCGACAAGCCGGCGGTTGGATCGGACCTCCAAGACCATATCGATTATGTTTCCGGCTGGGAGACCGAATCCAGGGAACCATTTGGAGACAGCCTCGAGGGCAGCTGGCGAATGCTGAAAGCGATCATTGAGCATCGCCGCAAGCGCACCGGGATCATGACCACCTGTTTTGCGGAAAGCGGCGGCTTCTGGAAGGTCACGCCCGATGCTCCTGCGCCCGATGTCCAATGGCACTTCGTCCCCGCCGTGCTGGAGGATCACGGCCGCGAGAAGGTCAAGGGGCACGGGTTCTCGCTCCATACCTGTGTGCTGAGGCCCGAAAGCCGCGGAACGGTTCGTCTCAATTCAGCGAAAGCTGCGGACGCCCCGCGCATCGATCCCAATTTCCTCGACGACGATCGCGACATGGCAGTGATTCGCGCCGGTGTGCGACTGTCGCACCGCATTGTCGATGCACCACCACTGGCTGACTACAAACCCAAGGATCGCCATCCTGTCGACCTCAACGACGATGCTGCGCTGGACGAGCTGATCCGCAACCGTGCAGATACGGTCTATCACCCGGTCGGCACCTGCCGCATGGGCTCAGACGAGGCTAGCGTGGTCGATCCGACGCTCAAGGCACGCGGGATCGAAGGCTTGTGGGTCGCGGATGCCTCAATCATGCCACGGCTGGTCAGCGGCAACACCAATGCACCGAGCATCATGATCGGGGAGCGTTGCGCAGACTTCGTGAAGGCTGTCTCATGATGCTCTCATTTCTGCCGCCCTTCCGGGCGCGAAACTGGTACCCACTTTCGCTGAAGGGCGGGGCGACATCATGATCGGGGAGCGCTGTGCAGACTTCGTGAAGCCGGCGAGGGCCTAACTCAAATTGGCTTCCACATGGTCGCGAGGGGGACCGGCACCGCCCCGTTCTCATCGAACCATTCGCTTTCAACCTGGTATCCGCAAGCGGAATATAGCGGCTTGCCCGACATGGTCGCCGCCATCTCAAGTGCCTTGAATCCTTCTTCGCGCGCTGCCGCCTCGGCCGTATCGAGGATCAAGCGCCCAATCCCTTTTCGGGTATGGTCGGGGTGCGTGTACATCGCGCGAATCCGGGCACGCTCTGTTTCCGGATCGAGCAGGCGCGGATCGCGCCCGGCTGAGTGATTCCCACCATAGAGCGTGGCCCGGCGCGACCATCCGCCGCACCCGACCAGATCACCGTCCTCCTCGACACAGAAATAGGTCCCGTCCGCGATCAGCTGGAGATCGAGCCCCATGCCAGCGCGTGAGGAAGCGATCTGCTCCGGCGTGAGGAAGCCTTTCTGCAATTCGGCTATAGCAAGGTCCATCAGCGCGGCGATTGCGGGTGCATCAGCCGAGTTCGCCAGTCTGATCTCGATCACGTTTTGCCTCGACAATGAAAAGGGCGGACCCTTCGGCCCGCCCTCTACTTACTTCGTCCGATCTCCGATCAGAAGGTCTTTCGAACAGTCACACCAATCGTTCGTGGCATGCCAACATTATAGGCAAGCCGGGCACGGCCACCACGCTCACGATCGAGCGAGAGGAACGTGTCTTCGTCAAACAGATTCTTGGCATAGACCGTGACCGAAAGCCCATTGTCCCAGGAAAGCCCAGTCGAAAGGTTGACCAGTTCATAGCTGGGCAACAGGTAGGAGCCGAAATTGAAAGAGCCCGATCCGAAAGATCCGTCGGACGGATCGAACCACAACGAATTGGTGAAGCTCCCCTGGCCGGGCTCCTGGTCACCCGGTTGGGTGTAGCGATTGCCCACGTGTTGGAAGCTCGCCGTAATATTCCATTCCATGTCTGAAGAGACCGGCACAGTATAGCTTCCTACAGCAGCCATCTGGAATTTCGGCACAGTCGGCAAGCGATTGCCATCCCGCATGCCTGCGATCACGGCGCCACCCGCATCCAGTACCGAGCTATCAAACTCCGAGTCCGTCACGCTGCCGTTGAGCGAGAGCTCAAGGCCCTCGACCGGTCGCGCGGAGAACTCCATCTCGAACCCTTGGCTGTGTGCCTTGGGCACATTGAACACCACGCGTGACGAGCATGACCCCGCATCCGCGGTTACCTGGAGGTTCCGGATATCGTTATAGAATGCCGCCGCATTGAAGGTGAACATCCCGCTTGAGGCCTTCAAACCCGCTTCGTAGTTCCACAATGTCTCGTCATCGTAGGTCGGATGATTGCCAAAGGTAAGCGCATCCGGCCCGGTTGCCCCGCCCGTGCATAGTGGAATGTTGAGTGGATCGTTCACGCCGCCAAGGCGGAAACCCTTCGATGCCTGAAGGTTCAAAGTGACATTGTCGCTCGCTTCATAGCTGGCGATAAAGCGAGGTGTGAATCCGTTCGAGCTGGTCTTGTCTCCAATAAAGGTATCACCGTTGGAGAAAACGCCACCCGAAACGAAATCGCGCGTTTCGCTGAAATCGTAATAACGACCACCCGCGGTCAGCTTGAGCTGGCCCACCTCGTAAGAGGCCTCACCGAAAAGCGCGAACTGCTTGATCGTATAGGGCAGGTCAGCGTTGTAGGGCGAATCGGCCGGGAAGCCATTGTAGGTATCCTCAACCGGAAGGCCGCCGGCAGCCGCATCGAGGAAGATCTGGCTGAAAACATCTGCACCCGGAGTGGGAAGACGCTGGGCATATTCGCGATCAACATGGCTATAGAAGCCGCCCACAACCCACTGGAAGGGTGACGAGCCGGTGCTGGAGAGGCGCAATTCCTGCGTCCACTGGTCGAGCTTGGTCGTATCGCGCAAGTTCGACGGTAGAGACGCACCGCCAGCTGCGGCAGCATCTGCGCCGGCGAACGAGACATAGACAGAGCCCGTCAATGCCGAGGCATCGCGGCTGACCAAAATGTTGCGATGGGTATAGCTGGTGACAGATGTCAGCTGCACATTATCGCTCACATCGGCGGTGATGTTGAGATCGGCCAGCGTCGTCTTGTCGCGGAATTCTTCGCGCAGCATCAGATATTGCTCGCGATCCGAAAATACGTCGGCAGCGTCAATCAGGGTATTGAAGTAGAGGTTGTAGACCTCGCCCCGGTTGAAGCCATTGGCCTGAACATCCTGGTAAATGATGCGCGGGGTGATTTGCAGGCCCGATGATGGTTCGAACAGAATGCTCAACCGACCGCCGTAGCGCCGACCGTCATTGACATGTTCACCAGCTGCAGGTCCGATGGCATCGATGAACCCGCCGAAATGTTCGCCATAGGCGACCGCGCGGAGCGCAGCATTCTGTCCGAGCGGCACGTTGACCGCGCCTTTCACATTATAGCCCCAGTCGCCTCCAGCCAGAACGTTTGCACCGGCTTCAACCGTTCCTTCGGTGGTGTCGAGCTTGGGCTGATTGGTGATGTAGCGCACCGTTCCGCCAACCGAACCCGAACCGAACAGCGTGCCCTGCGGACCGCGCAGCGTCTCAACACGATTAAGATCGAACAGATCGAAATCGGGCGTGAACAACGAGAGCGAAATGACCGACTCGTCTAGATAGACGCCGACCTGCTCCTTGACGCCCGGTTGGTCGCGAACGATCTGGCCAGCGGAAACGCCACGCACCGACACCTGGCTTTGACCCGGCCCGAGGTTCTGTACCGTCAGGCCCGCGACATTGCGCGAAATGTCTTCGAGCGACGTCGCACCCGATTTCCGCATGTCTTCAGCGGTCTGCGCATTGATCGAGAACGGCACATCCTGGATCGTTGAGGCGCGCTTTGTTGCTGTGACAATGATGACATTGCCCGAATTGGCAGATGCGCCCTCTTCGGCATCTTGTGCAAGAGCAGGGGTCGAAATCAGGCCAACTGCACAGGTCGCCATCATTGCGACCCGAAGTGAATTTCGTCTTGTCATTATTGTTCTCCTCCGATTGAGACGATCATCTCGCCCTTTGCACAGATTCTGAATCCGAATGATCGTGCATGCAATGCGGAAGTGATCCTAGCTGGCGGTTTGCAGCGCTATGTCACTGCGAAGCCACACCCGGAAAAATGGGGCCGGAGCGATTTGCTCCGGCCCCTTTCAGTCTGTGTGTTCGCAGGAGGAACATGGTGAGGCGGGGAGGGGGTGGAAGAGGAGAGATTCACCTCCCCGCCAAGCTTGGTGACTTTTTCTGGTCGTATCGCGGAAAGCGAAAACCGGTTCCCACTTTTCGCGCGATACTCCCTGATCAGTTGTAGGCGCGCTCCCCATGCTCGCCGATATCGAGGCCGTCATGCTCGATTTCGGGAGTAACGCGCAGGCCGGTGAGCGCCTTGGCGGCATAGATCGCAATCGCCGTTCCGATCCCGGCCCAGGCGATCGATACGAGTACCGATTTGACCTGGATTATGACCTGGGCGGACATGACAAAATCGTCTCCGCCAGGCCCGCCAAGCGCAGGTGAATAAACCACGCCAGTCCCGATAGCGCCGATCATGCCGCCGATGCCGTGGATGCCGAATGCGTCCAGCGCATCGTCATAGCCGAGCTTGGGCTTGAGTTTGGACACCGCGAAGAAGCAGACCACCGAAGCAAGAGCACCCAGCACGATCGCACCGAGTGGGCCAGAGTTGCCGGCTGCAGGAGTAACCGCAACCAGGCCTGCGATAATGCCGGAGGCAAAACCGAGCGCCGAGGCCTTGTGGCCCGAGAGGCGTTCCACCAGCATCCAGGCGAGGCCGGCAGCAGCGGTTGCGACAAAGGTGTTGATCATCGCAAGGCCGGCAGTGCCGTCAGCTTCGAGTTCCGATCCCGCGTTGAAGCCGAACCAGCCAACCCACAGCAGTCCAGCACCGACCATGGTCAGTGTCAGGCTGTGCGGCGGCATGGGCTCGGCCGGGTAACCCTTGCGCTTGCCGAGAACGAGGCAGGCAACCAGTGCCGATACACCGGCATTGATGTGCACCACGGTGCCGCCGGCAAAGTCGAGTGCCCCCCAGCCGTACATCAGACCGTCAACGCCACCTTCGCCGCCCGCGAACCACACCATGTGTGCAATCGGGAAATAGACGATGGTCAGCCAGATCGCGGTGAAGACCATGGCCGCCGAAAACTTCATGCGTTCGACCGTTGCGCCAAATACCAGCGCAGCGGTGATCGCGGCGAAGGTCATCTGGAAGCAGATAAAGACATATTCGGAGATGACTTCTTCCGAAAAGGTCGCGGCGGTGCTGTCAGGCGTCACGCCGGCGAGGAACAGTTTCGAGAAGTCGGAAATGAAGACATTGCTGCTTCCGCCGAAGGCCATGGTATAGCCCCAGCCTACCCAGATCAGCATGGCCAGCGCAGCCGCGGCCCCAACCTGGGTCATGGTCGAAAGCATGTTCTTCGAGCGGGTCAGGCCACCATAGAACAGCGCCAGGCCCGGCAGGATCATGAGCAGGACCAGCACGGTCGATGTCATCATCCAGGCATTGTTGCCCGGGTTGGGAACGGCAGGTGCTGCTTCGGCTGCCTCCTGCGCGAAAGCTGCGGTAGCGGCAAGCATGGAAACGCCAAGCGTTCCGGCACCGCGAACAATTGAGCGGATCATTATTCTGTCCTTCCTGAGATCAGAGCGCGGGCTCACCGGTCTCGCCGGTGCGAATGCGCGTCGCGCTGGCAAGGTCGAGTACGAAGATCTTCCCGTCACCGATGGCATCGGTGCAGGCCGCATGTTGGATCGTTTCCACCACTTGCCCGGCAATTTCGTCGCTCGCGGCAATTTCGAGCTTCACCTTGGGAAGCATGTTGGTGGAATATTCAGCCCCCCGATAAATTTCGGTTTGCCCTTTTTGCCGGCCAAATCCCTTGACCTCGGACACGGTCATCCCGGCGACGCCGATATTGCTCAGTGCTTCGCGCACTTCGTCGAGCTTGAACGGCTTGATGATGGCGATGATGAACTTCATCCTTGCCCCTTTCTGCTATCCGGGCCAGCCCCGGCTTCGCAGATGCAGCAAAATGTGTGCCAGTTCTTTATGTCTATGAAAGATAGGATTTTTCCTGATCCGTGATACCACAACCAGGATCAAAATGCCTATTTTTTGATCAGATGATTACGTTTTAGGCAACAGTAGTCTTGCCCAGATCGGCAAATGGTCCGAAGCCTGCGCCGCCACCGCCGAATGATGCACGCCGCTGGCGCGATAGTCCCAATCCGGCGTTGCCACGACACGATCGAGCCGTGCCACCGGGCGACGCGAGGGGTAGCTCGCCCCTGGCGCGATCATCTGCCATTTGACGCCGAACGGCTGCATCGCCCCCGACACATGGCCCCATTGGTTGAAATCGCCCATGATTACCGTGGGCATGGGTTCGCACCTTGCACAATGATCGAGCATGGCATGTACCTGGTCGCGTCGCCTCAGGCCCGAAATGTCGAGATGGGCGCCCAGGATCCGAAGCCTTCGACGGTCGATCTCGATTTCGGCCATGACTGCACCACGCGGCTCGAGCGTCGGTAGGTGCAACGGCTCCGACGCAAGCACCTTGTACCCGCGCCTGACCAACAAGGCATTGCCGTGCCAGCCCAGGCTGCGCGGCCGCTCGGCGACCGGGACCACCTGCCACGACGTATCGTCGAGCAGGACCCGCGGCAGCGTGCTGGCGCGGTCCCCCACCCTTCGGTCCACTTCCTGCAAGGCGATGATGTCGGCGTCGATTTCGCGAAGTACGGTGATGATCCGGTCGGGGTCGCGGCGCAGATCAAGCCCGACCGACTTGTGGATGTTATAGCTGGCGAAGGTCAGTTCCACGCCGGAGTGCTGCTACTCGCCGGCAATGTAGCGATCGGTTGCGCGGGTCGGCAGTCCATCGATGCTCGAAATGCGTGTCGATACCTTGGCTTCCCATTCCCGCGGGTTCGCCTGACGGTGGTATTTCACCAAAGTGTCGCGCTCGCCTTCCAGCGTCATGAAGGGTACACCCCAGCCGCAGGATGTCTGCACATTCTCGACATCGATCACGAAGATCTGGCGCGTGCCGGGTAGCAAGGTGAAGCGCGCGGCGAGCGCAGCCCAGCCTTCGTCCTGCGGCAGCACCGGCACCCCACGGCCATAAATACGCAGGATCAGCGCTGGCTGTTGGAAGTTGCAGAACATCACCGTGATCCGGCCATCGGCAGCGAGATGGGCATGCGTTTCATTGCCCGAACCGCCCAGATCAAGGTAGGCAACCCGCTTCGGTGAAAGCACGCGAAACGCATCGTAGCCCTTGGGACTGAGATTGATCCGTCCGGTTGGCGCCGCGGTCGCGACGAAGAAAACCGGCTGCTGCTCGATCATCGCGATGTGCTTGTCGCTGAGCTCACCCGAGAAATCCGACATCAGAGAAATTCCTTCAGCGTCGCCATGAAACGATCGAACTGGTCGTGGTGGAGCCAATGCCCAGCCTTCTCGAATTCGATTACGCTGGCATGGTTGAAATATTTGATCCGCCCGTCCTTTTCGGGGTTTGAGGCCCAACTGTCCGCGCCATAGAGCAGCAGGGTCGGGCAGGAGATCGCGCCCCAGGTCTGGTGCAGAAACTCGTCCGCCAGATCCTCGACCGGCCAGACATTGAGGTGCGGATCGAACTTCCAGCTGTATGTGCCATCCTCGTTGCGGTTGACGCCGTGTTCGGTCAGGTGCCGCGCCTGGTCTTCGGTGAGGTAGGAATTCTCCTCGATCATTCGGGCAAAGGCGGCCTCGATGCTTTC
>SBHJ01000215.1 GCA_006226465.1 Alphaproteobacteria bacterium
GAAGGGGCTCGCGGCGGCGGGCCCCTTTTTTTGCGGGCCTTATAGCTCTCGAAGCGCTCGTGCCGGTTTCGCTTTCAACAGTGGAAGCGAGCCGGCGAGGGCGAATGCCAACACCAGCGCCAGCCCCGCGCCGAGCACGGCTAGGACCTGACCCCAATCGGGCAGCCAGTCGAACTCGAACAGCTCGGTGACGATGAACCAGGCCATGGCCGAGCCGAGGCCGAGGGCGACCATGGCCAGCAGCAGCGCGATCAGGCCATATTCGGCCAGCTGCATCAGCAGCACCTGCCGCCTGCTCGCACCCAGTACCCTGAGCACCACCGTGTCATAGCTGCGCGAGGCGCGTGCCGCGGCGATCGCGCCCAGCAATACAGCGAGCCCAGCCAGTACGGCTACCGAGGCTGCCGCGAGCGTCGCCAGCCCGACCTGCTCCAGGATCGTGCGCGCTTCGGTGAGCACCTGGCCGACCTCGATCACGCTGCTTGAGGGGAATTGCCGCACGAGGTCGCGCAGCAGCGTGCCGGTCGCCGTGCCATCCGGCAATTCGATCGTCGCGGCGAGGTTGTGCGGTGCGTCGACCAGCGTGTTGGGCGAGAAAACCAGCACATAGTTGAAGCCCATCGTCTCCCAATCGATCCGGCGAAGATTGGCAACGCGCGCGCTGCGCTCCACACCCAACACGCCGATGGTAATGTAGTCGCCGGGCTTGAGATCGACCGCCGCGGCAAATTCCTCGTCAACCGATACCAGCGGCTCGCCGGAATAGTCGGCGCTCCACCATTCACCCTCGGTTACGACATTGCCCGGAGGGACTTCGTCGGCATAGGTCAGACCGCGCTCGCCCCGCAGTGGCCATGCGTCTTCGGGGATCTCTTCCAGTTCGGAAACGCGCTGCATGCGCTCCTGCGGGCCGTAAGCGAGAATAGCGCCGCGCAGCGCGGGAACGGTGCGGATTTCGGCCTCGGGAATGCGTTCGGACACGAGGTTACGGAACTCGTCGACTCGGTCTCGCGGCACGTCGAGCACGAAATAGTCCGGCGCCTGCTGCGGCACGCGTTTCTGGATATTGCCGTCGATCGCGCTTTGCACCGCTGCCAACAGCACGAACGCTGCAAGGCCAAAGCCCAGCGCAGTGACCAGCGATCCGGTCGGCGCGCCGGGGCGATATAGATTGGCGAGCGCCCCGCGCAGCAGCGGATTGCCAGAGCGCGGCGCGCGTGCGGCAAAATAGCGTATTGCGAAGCCGATCGCCGCCAACAGCACCAAAGCGCCTGCCGCGCCGGCGAGGAAGCCAGCTGCCAACATCCAGCGCGAGGTGGTGAGCAGCGCCAGCGCGCAGATCGCCAGCAATCCGGCGCCGGTCCACATCAAGGCTCGCCTGTCGCGCGCCAGCGGCGTCACCCGCGCCCGCATCAGCGCCATCGCCGGGAAGCTGCGCGCACGCAGCAGCGGCGTGGCTGCGAAGGAAAAGCCCACGAGCAAGCCATAGGCTGCTGCAAGCAGCAGCGGCGCTGGATCGATCACGAGTCCCGCTTCGACTGGCAGCAAGCCTTGCAGTGCCGAACCGAGCAAGGGGGTAACAAGTACGCCCACCGCAATTCCGGCGACACTGCCGACCAGCGAAGCGACCGCGATCTGCATGGTGTAGATCTTGACGATATCGCCGCTGGTTGCGCCCAGAACTTTGAGCGTCGCTATGCTGCTGCGCCGCGCGTCGAGATAGGATGACACGCCGCCGCCGATACCTATCCCGGCGATCACCAACGCAGCGAGGCCGACCAGCATCAGGAAATCGCTCATCTGGCTGACAAATCGATCCGCCCCGGGAGAGGCACGATCGCGCGTGCGGTAATCGAACCCCGCATCGGGGAATCGTTCGGTCAGTTGGCCCTGCACGGCCTCCGGATCGCGAAACTGGCTGAACGCGACGCGGTATTTGCTCTGGTACATCGATCCGGGTGCGAGCAGCCCGGCGCGAACAGGGACATCCTGCGCCACGATCACCGTCGGGCCGAGCTGGAACCCTTCGGACAGGCGATCGGGTTCATTGCTGATCACACCCGCTGCTGTGAGCGTTACTGTGCCGACTTGAAAGTCGTCGCCGACCTCGATCCCCAACCGGTCGATTGCGCCCTGCGCCAGCCACGCCCGGTTGCCCGTGGGTGCTTCGACCGCAGAGCCGTTAGCCAGCGTCAGTTCGCCATAGAGCGGGTAATTGCCATCCACCGCCTTGAGCTCGACCGGGGCCGTCGCCTCGCCCGCGCTCGCCATGGCCTGCAGCCGGGTTCCGCCGGAGATCTCGCCATATTCGGACAGCGCCGCGCGCTCGCTTTCGTCGAGGTCGCGCTGCCACACCTCGACCTCCAGATCGCCGCCGAGCAACTCCTGCCCGCGCGTCGCCAGCTCGCGTTCTATTGCAGAACTCAACGTACCGATGGCTGCCAGCGCTGCCGTGCCGAGGAAGATGCACACCAGCAGCAGCCGCAGCCCCTTGAAGCGCGCATTGAGATCGCGCCGCGCGATCCGCCAGGCCATGGCCCATGGCATTTTGGCGCTCATGCGGCCTTGCTGTCCGATGCAATCAGCCCGTCGGCCATGGTGATCACTCGCTCGCAACGCTCGGCCAGTTCCGGATCATGGGTGATGATCAGCAGGGTTGCCCCGGTTTCCGCGCGGCGAGCGAAGAGCAGGTCGATGATTTCATGGCCGGTAGCGGCGTCGAGGTTTCCGGTCGGCTCGTCGGCAAAGATCAGTTTGGGGCGCGGCGCTGTGGCGCGGGCAATGGCGACGCGCTGCTGCTCGCCGCCTGAAAGCTGGGTGGGGTAGTGATCGAGCCGGTGACCAAGCCCGACCGCCGCCAGCTCAGCTTCGGCACGGGCGCGTACGCCCGCTTCGCCTGCCAATTCCATTGGTGTGGCGACATTTTCGGCGGCGGTCATGGTTGGCAGCAGGTGGAAGGCTTGCAGCACGATCCCGATCCGCCCTCGGCGTGCCTGCGCCAGCGCATCCTCGTCCATCGCGGCGAAATCTTGCCCCGCAATACTGAGCGAGCCCGAGGTTGCGCGCTCCAGGCCCGATAGCACTGCCATCAGAGAGCTCTTGCCCGAACCAGAGGGGCCGAGCAGGGCAACCACCTCGCCTTCGGACACATCGAGGTCGATTCCACGCAGTATGTCGACCGGAGCCGACGGACTGCCGAGTGTAAGTTTGAGATTTCGGGCGGAGATTGCGAGAGAGGGGTTTGTCACTACATTGAGATGGCATAGGCATTAGTGCCGCACAAGGTCGCATAGGGAGGCTTGCAGATGGCAAAGCGATGTTGGTCGAATGGAATGGCACTGGCCTGCGCGCTGGTACTGGCCAGTTGCGGCAGCGGCAATCCGGCGACGAGCGGCGATGACGGTGACCCGGTCGGCGCCGAAGTGCCGGTGATGGGGCCGCAACAGCGCATCCTGGCCTTTGGGGACAGCCTGTTTGCCGGTTACGGTGTGGGTCTGGAAAATTCCTATCCCGCCAAACTGCAAAACGCGCTGCGCGCGCGCGGAACCAATGCGATCATCATCAATGCCGGGGTTTCGGGCGATACCACGGCGGCGGGTCGGCAAAGGCTGGCCTTCACGCTGGATTCGCAGGCCGTAAAACCGGACTTGGTGATCCTGGGGTTGGGCGGGAACGATATCCTGCGCGGCCTGCCGCCTGAGGAAACGAGGGCGAACCTCGAAGCCATGATGGAGGAAATCAAGGCGCGCGATATCGAAGTGATGCTGATGGGAATGCGCTCGCCCACCAATCTGGGCGGGATATTCGCGGGCAAGTTCGACAGCATCTACCCCGATCTGGCGCGCAAATACGATGCCGAGCTGGTGCCGTTCTTCCTCGAACCGATCTATACCGATCCCAAGCTGTTCCAGAACGACCGGATCCATCCCACGGAGGAAGGTATCGAGATCATTGTTGGCGATACGGTGGAAGAGGTCGAGGACGCGCTGGAATAGGTCGCGTTAGAACCGTTCGACCTCGCCTGAGATAACACGCCACTTCGCCGCTTCGTCGAGAATATCGGTAAAGGGTGCCCGTTCGGTTCCGGTCAGCCACACTTGCGCGCGGCCTTGCCGCAACCGCTCGAACAGGGCTGCGCGCCGCAGCGGATCGAGATGCGCCGCCACTTCATCGAGCAGCAAGACGCCGGGGCGACCCGAAGAGGCAAGCGTGGCGTGTGCAAGCGTGATCGCGATCAGCATGGCCTTTTGTTCGCCGGTCGAACACATGGCGGCGGCCTGCCCGGTGCCGGACATGACCACCTCCAGTTCGTCCCGATGGGGACCGGTCAAGCTGCGTGCTGCTGCCCGATCGCGCCTGCGCTGGGCCTTGAGCTCAGCGCGCAATTCCTCGCGTTCGGTTGGGCCGCCGGGACGATAAGTAAGCAGCGGCAGGGCAAAGGGCTGGTCGGGCAGGGCGGATAGCTCGTCGCTCAGTGCAGCAATCAACGCAATACGACCGGCAGTAACCAGCGCGCCGTGTTCTGCGACCTGTGCCTCGATCGCATCGAGCCAGGTCGTGTCGCCGCCATTCTCCAGCAAGCGGTTGCGTTCTCGCAGCGCCTTCTCATAACGCGAAACATGGCCGGCGTGCAGCGGATCGACTGCCAATGCCATCCGATCGATGTAGCGCCGCCGAGCGCCGGCACCGTCCATGAACAACCGGTCCATCGCCGGGGTGAGCCAGCCAATCGCCAGCCATTCGCCCAGATCGGATGCGTTGTGATCGGCGCCATTGATCCGCACGAGCCTGCGGCCGGGGCGCTCAGGGTCGAGCTGGGTTCCGATCCGTGCGCTCTCGTGCCCCTGTTCGCGCAGGCTGGCGCCGACCGTGAACCCACCGCCGCCATCCGGGCCCGCCATTTCGGCGAGCGATGCGCGGCGCAGACCGCGTCCGGGGGCAAGCAGCGAAAGCGCCTCAAGCACATTGGTTTTGCCCGCGCCATTCTCTCCGACCAGCAGGTTGAAATGCGCCGTGCCACCCAGCTCGGTGCTGCGGTGGTTGCGGAAGTGCGCAAGGGATATGCGATCGAGCGCCATGATCTGGCCCTAGCAAAACCCGGCGATTTGGCCACGAATTCGCTTCGTTGAATCCCCAATCCCGAATGTTGGTGAAAAATCCCAACCTTTCGTTTTGCTTAACGGCTGGTTTTCAGTGTGAAAGCAAGAAAACCGCAGAATTCCGCCATTTTTCGAATTTGGCACACCTCATGCAAATCATCTGGCATCCACCGGGATGGTCCTGGCGGAACAACAAAACGGAAGTAACAAGATGTTCAACCTCTCCCAAACCGGCAGCAAAGTTTTCGCCGCTGCCATCTCGCTCGCGATTTCGGCGGTTTTCATGGCCACTGCGATCGTTCCCGCCAGCCCGACCCTGTTCGCCTGATCGGCGCAACACCGGACAAACAAAGGTACGTAAAAATGACTTTCGCATCTGATCTTGGCAATCGCTTCGCAGCTGCCGTCGCTGCCCTGGCCATTTCGGCCGTGTTCATGGCGACCGCGATTATTCCCGCAACCCCGAGCATGGGACTGCTGGCATGAGCAACGTAACTCACCGCAATGAAGGTGGCGCACCCAGCAATGGCTTCCACCTCGATAAGTACAACGGCAAGGTGTTCGGCGTTTGCGCCGGGATTGCCAATTACTTCGGGATCGACCCGCTGCTGGTCCGCATCGGCTTTGCCGCCGGCACGATCATCGGCTTCGGATCGCTGATCCTGGTTTACCTCGCGATCGCGCTGATCGCAGACTAAAGAGGGCGGGGCCAACCCGCCCTCTTCAAATCCTCACATCGCCGAAATACCACCGTCGAGCTTCATTTCAGCTCCGGTCATGAAGCGGCTCTCGTCGCTGGCGAGATAGAGCACCGCATAGGCGATATCGTTCGGCTCCCCGACGAATTTGAGCGGGATCTGCCGGGCAAGCTTTTCCATCAGTACATCCTTTTCCAGCCCCGCATTGCGCGCCGAACCGTCAAGGATCGGCGTATCGACAAAGGTCGGGTGGACCGAATTGCACCGGATATTCATGTTATTCCGGGCGCAATAGAGCGCAATCGCCTTGGACTGCATCCACACCGCCGCTTTCGACGTGTTGTAGGCGGGCATGTTGTGGCTCGCGATCAGTCCCGCGATCGAGCTGATGTTGACGATCGAGCCTGGCGCATGTTCGCGCATCAGCGGCAGCGCCGCCTGGCATGAATGGAAGATCGAATCGACATTGACTGCGAAGCAGCGCTTCCAGTCTTCGTAAGTGCAGGTCTCGATATTGCCGGGGACGCCCATCCCGGCATTGTTGACGAGAACGTTAAGTCCGCCGAGATTCTCGCGCGCCGCCTCGACTGCTGCATCCCATGCCGCCCGGTCGGTGACATCGTGCTGCAGGCTGTAGGCGGTTCCATCGCCCAGCGCCTTGTTGATCAGGGCGGCGGTTTCAGCCGCGCCTTCACCATTAATGTCGGTGCACAGCACTCGTGCGCCTTCCTGCGCCAGCAGTGCCGAATGGGCCCGGCCCAGACCCTGCGCCGCACCGGTCACCAGCGCCAGCTTTCCCGCTACCCGTCCTGCCATTGCTCAATCTCCCTCGATGATTCTCTTGCCGAGCAGCATCAGCAGGCGCACGTCGATCCCGCAGCCTTCGGCTCGCTTGGCGGCAATAAAGGTCTCAATTTCGTTTAAGGCAACCCTGTGAACGGTTATATTTTCGTCCCCGATCCCGCCACCGGGGCCAACCTTCTCCAGATCGCCAGCTTGCACTAGCGTAAAGCTCTCGCTGACCATTCCAGGGGAGGAGAAGAAATTTCCGCAATCCTTGAGCGTACCGGCGCGATAACCTGTTTCTTCCTCCAATTCGCGGCAGGCTGCAGCGAGCGGATCGTCCTTCTCGCCGTGGTCATGGTCGCCGATCAGACCGGCGGGAAGCTCGAGGCAATTGCAGCCGAGCGGCACTCGATATTGCTCCACTAGCAGGACGTGGCCGGCGTCAATGGCAAGGATCACGGCGGCCTTGATCCCGCGGCTGCGCGAAACATATTCCCAGCGTCCGCGCCGCTTGGTTGTGATGAATTTACCCTGCCAGATGATCTCTTCGGGTTCTTGTGAATCCAACACCATTTCCGTTCATGCTGCTTCGGCCGAAAGTAGAAGTACGGCCCTTCGACAAGCTCAGGGCGAACGGGTCAAGGGTTCAAATGGTCAAACCTCGATCAGACGGTCGGGAAGCTCGTTCTGGTCGTCTTCGGCGCGGGGGAAGTGTTCGGACAGTACCTTGCCGACGTCACGCACCCCGGCGGCGAGCCCTTCGGCAATGCAGCCCTTGCGGATCTCGGCGAGCATGTCGGCCATGGCCTCGCCCCACACTTCGGCAGGAACCTTCGCGGCGATTGCCTCGTCGGCGACGATCTCGGCGCGGTGTTCGCGCATGGAAAGGTAGATCAACACGCCGGTGCGGCCATGGGTGCGGCGTTCCGCCCCGACCTTGAAATGCTTGATCGCCTGTTCGCGCACCCGCGCGCGTTTGGCCGGTCCCGGAACAAGCAGGAAGCGCAAGGGATCCCACAACAGGATCAGCCACACGCCGAGGAACTTGGCGAGGCCGAAACCGATTACGAGGGAGAATAGCTCGCCCTGCGTCCATTCGTGGCCCCACCCGCCCATCAGCCAGTCGATCTTGGCGAGGAAAAGTTCAGGCCACAGCGCAAACACCGTCATCGCGGTGAAGGCTGCACCCGCCGCCCACCACAGCGCGACGTCGGTATAGCCGTCAGACCGATCGGCCAGCACGGTGACGATCTCGCCCGCCGTGTGCCGCTCTGCTTCGGCAACCGCTTCGGACACGATCCGGTGCTGCGCTTCGTCAAGATAGGCCATCACCACCCCCCCGAGGCGCCGCCGCCACCGAAACTGCCGCCTCCGCCGGAAAAGCCTCCGCCGCCGCCAAAACCGCCACCACCCCAGCCGCTGTCATGATTGCTGATCCCGCGCGCAATACCCTTGCCAACCTCCCAAAGGATGATGTCGCCAACCGTATCGCCCAGGCCATAGCGGCGCCGTCGCCGCCGCCCGCGCAGCATTGGCAGAATGAAGAAAAAGAACATGAAGGCGATCCAGATCAGGAAGCCGAAGGGGAAACCGTCATCGCTTGATCGGCGCTCTCCAGCCTGTTGGGCGACCAGACGCGCTTCTTCCTCGGGCAATTGCAATTGCTGGATGATCGCATCGGTCCCGGCGACGATTCCGCCCGGATAATCGTCAGCCTTGAAGCGCGGGACGATGGCATTCTGGATGATCAGCGAAGACAGCGCATCGGTCATGATCCCTTCAAGGCCATAGCCGATTTCGATCCGCACGCGGCGTTCGTTGGGCGCGACCAGCAGCAATGCGCCATCGTTGCGCTCTGCATCGCCAACGCCCCATTCGCGGCCAAGGCGATAGCCGTAGTCGGAAATGTCGTAACCCTGAAGATCGGGCACGGTCGCGACCACCAGCTGGCGTTGCGACTGGGTCTCAAGCGCTTCAAGCTTGGCGGTCAATTGCGCCTCGACATCGGCGGGGATGATATCGGCCGCATCGACGACACGCCCGGTCAGCGCCGGAAAATCCTGCGCCGCCAGCGGGGATGCGAGCATCATCCCCGCCAGCGCGAGGATCGAGAGGAGGCGTTTGATCACTGAGCTCAGTTCGATGTCATATCGAGTTCGGGGGCAACCTCAGCGCCTTCGGTTGCCGCTTCGTAGGGCACCAGCGGCTCTGCGCCATGGACGATCTTGGCCCCGATGATGTCAGGGAAGGTGCGGATCGTGGTGTTATACTGGCGCACGGCTTCGTTATAGTCACGGATCGCCACCGCGATGCGGTTCTCCGTCCCCTCAAGCTGGCTCTGCAGCGTGATATAGCCCTGGGTGGAGGTGATCTGCGGATAGGCTTCGAAGCTGGCGAGCAAACGCCCGATGCCGGCGCTCATCTGGCTTTGCGCGGCGGCGAATTCGTTCATCTTCTCGGCATTGCCCAGATCGTCAGCGGTCACATTGACGCTGGTCGCCTTGGCGCGCGCCTCTGTCACCTCGGTCAGGATCGCGCGTTCATTCTCTGCCGCACCCTTGGCCACTTCGGCCAGGTTGGGGATCAAGTTGGCGCGGCGCTGGAATTGCGCCTCGACGTCAGCCCACTTGGCCTTGGCATTTTCTTCAGCGGTCGGCACGGAATTGATCCCGCAGGCCGCGAGGCCGAGCGAGGCAAGAGCGACGAGGCCGAAACGGCGCACGGATATCCAGTTCATCGAATTCTCCCTTGATGCGCGGGCAGGGGGGACCCCGCACAACCTGTGTTAGGAATATGGCACACCATGTAGGATTTTCAAGGACAACAGGGGCTTGGCAATCGGCCCGTCAACTGCAAGACTGGCCACGAACGAGGGATCAAAGGAGGACGGGATGCTTTCGGAATTCAAGGAGTTCATTGCCAAGGGCAATGTGATGGATCTAGCGGTCGCGGTGATCATCGGCGGCGCCTTCGCCACCATCGTCGGTTCGATGACCGACGACCTGATCATGCCGATCGTTGGCGCGATCTTCGGCAATATCGATTTCTCGTCGCAATATTTGGTTCTGAGCGGCGCGGTAGAACCGGGTACATCACTGGCTGCCGCGCGCGAGGCGGGTGCGGTGGTGCTGGCCTGGGGCAATTTCGTCTCGACGGTGATCAACTTCGTGATCCTGGCCTTCATCATCTTCATGCTGGTGCGCTATGCCAACAAGGCGACCGCGCAGTTGGCCAAGAAGGAAGAGGCAGCTGCAGCTCCGGCTGGCCCGAGCGAGATCGACCTGCTCACCGAAATCCGGGATGCCTTGAAGAAGTAATTGAATCCGGGCTGATTATCGTCAGTCACTTCACATTAAGCGGGCATGGCCTATATAGGTTGTGCCCGTTTTTGCGGGCTATGGCGATAAATTGCGGCGTGCAATAGGCACAACGGACCCGGGGGCAGTACCCGGCGGCTCCACCACAAAACCCGGTAATTTCCGGGGCTTATGACGGGGCCGAACCAGGATCGACGTGTGTTGAAAGACGTTGTTTTTGCCCGGGCTGAGTACCCCGTAAAACTGTTCAAAACACACAAGTGCCAATGATAATGAAGCACTCGCTCTTGC